>JBAVPI010000630.1:0-1851 GCA_049692915.1 Pyrinomonadaceae bacterium | reverse complement strand
GTCGAGAGGAACGGCGACGGCAGCGACGGCGGCGGCAGCAGCCGTCTCTTCAACGGGGGGCGTCGGTGCGGCAGAGTCGCCTCCTGCACGCGCGGCCATCAATTGGGTGTCGTGCTCGGAAGCGGCGATGAGGACGGGCGTGGTGATTGTCGTCTCACTCGCTTCGCGCGGATTTTCGCCGCCCGCGCGTCGCAGAATGCCGCGCATCTCGCTTGCGGTCGCGGGACGTTGCGCGGAGTTGAGCGCCATCGCGCGCATGAGCGCGTCGGAGACTTCAACCGGCACGGACGCGTTGATTTCATGTGCGGGCCGCAGCGGGTCGGGTTGCCCGTTGAGCACGGCGGTGGCGCGCGTCAGGGCATCGGGCGGGGTCGTCCCCGTCAAGAGATGGTGGAGCGTCGCGCCTAAAGAATAGAGGTCGCTGCGCGGGTCTGTGCCCGTGCCCTGCATCTGTTCGAGCGGGGCATAGTTGAACGAGTAGCCGAAGATGCTGCCGGTCGTCGTCGCGCGTGTCTGGAGGGGCGTGCCCTTCGCCAATCCGAAGTCGAGCAGGATGATCTGATTGCGCGCCGCCAGTTTCAAATTCTGCGGCTTGATGTCGCGATGGACGACCGAAGGCTCCTGAGTGTGTAGATAGTCGAGCGCGTCGAGCAGTTGGTCGGCCCATTCGAGCACGTCCGGCGAGGGAAACGCGCCGCCGCGTCGCTTGAGCATCTCCGACAGGTCTTCGCCGGAGATGAACTCCATGACGAGAAACTGCCCTTCCCCTTCGTTGAAGTGGTCGCTGACGCGCGGCAGCGCCGGATGGCGCAGGCGATTGAGTAGCTGCGCCTCGCGCTCGAAGGCCCGGCGCAGATTCGGGTCGGTGAAGAAAGTCTCTTTGAGCGCGACTGTGCTGCCGAAACGCTGATCCGTCGCCCTGTAAACCGCGCCCATCCCGCCCTGCCCGATCTGTTCGATGACGAGATAACGATTTTGTAAGAGAGTGTCGGGAGCGATCATGCGGGATTCCTTCGACGCGTTGATCTCAAACGCCGAGGCGGCGCGGGCGCTACACTATCACAAACCCCGCCGCGTCGAAATTCCAGAAGCGAAGAGCGCCGCGCGGGGCTGCGCGACGCTCTTCGCTTTCATAAGTTGGCCGTCCCTTGCCAGCCAGCCTGAGACGCGACCCCGCGCCGTCGGACGCCGGCTTAACGCAACGGTCGCAGGTTATAGACGAGGGCGAGCGCGTTCAACTCGCTACGCAGCAGCAACCACTGACGCTCCGTCTCGCCGCCCATTCGACGGCGGCGCATGACTTTATTGATGTCTTCGGCGACGTTCAGTGCGCGCGACACTTCCGGCTTCGTCTGGTTGTAATTTTCTCGCCGGTCGAACTCGCGGCGCAGATCGTCGAGCGCGCGTTCGAGGTTGCGTGCGTGCTCGTTGAGGCGATCCTCGCGCTTCGTCCCGTCGAGCCTGCTGCGGTCGAGCGAGCTATCGAACAGCCGCACGAACTCGTCGCTGCGATTCTCCACGCGCCTGATGATGTCGTTGACCTCGGCCTTCATGTAAGCGCGCGGTCGCCGCTGCGCCTCGGTAGTCGCGGCCAGCGTCAGCAAGAGGCAGGCGGCGGCGAGCGCGACGTAAATTTTTCTGACAGGATTCATCATTGTCTAACTCTCCCTTTTTGTTTCCGTGAAAATTTGACGCCGGTGCGCGGGGAGAGAACCGCACAACGAGCGCCGGGGCGCACCAAGATCAAACGCCCCCACGGATTCAGACGCAGGAGGGCGTCGAATGGTCGAAGAAATTCACGGCAAAGATATGCTTGCTTACAGGTGAAGCACGCGTAGCACGTCCTTTTGG
>JBAVPI010000629.1:0-2788 GCA_049692915.1 Pyrinomonadaceae bacterium | reverse complement strand
GGCGGGCGCGTCGCCGCCAACGCCGCCATCGAAGACGCGCTGAAACGCGGCGAAGAAGCTTTGGAGCGGTTAGACACGGCGGTGCATAACAAGTACCGCGACAGTCCCGCGAAACTCGTCGCATGGACGAGCGCCAGCCATCTCAAACGCGCTCCGCATTCTGCGAAACGCAAGGGCGACGCACCTGCGCCGCCGTCTCAATAAATTAACCGCCTCGTTGAGGTTTCATCAGTACCGCCTGCGGTCGCAAGCGGGTTTTGTTACGCAGACCCGCACGCCGCCGCGGGTGGTACTGACTCTCTACTTGCAGGGTAATCGGATACAACCTTATGTCGTGCAGTTTGACGGCTTATTAGATTGCACGAGTTTTGTTTAAGCATAGAGAGGTTTCGAGATGGAAAACGCCAGATGGAAAGAGTTCGAGATGCGTGTTGAGGCTTTCAGATTTTATCTCAACGTAGCATTGCAGACGAATGTATTTTTCTATGCGATTGCAGGCGCTATCCTCGGATTCTATTTGAACCGAACGACTAATACCGCTGCGCCTGTTAATCCTATTCCCGGTACGCCTATTGATCCTAATACCGCTACGAATAATGAGTATTTGGTATTTGTTTTATTGCTGCCGATTCTAATAGCGACCGTCTTGGGTGGGATTTTTAATTATGCGGCGCGTTTACAGAAACACGCCGCCGCCATCATTGAAGAGATAAGGGAGGAATTAAGAAATGACGGGTTAGCTGAAATGAGATTACGTATCAAAGTAATTCCCGACATTAGTCTCTTGCATATAATCCTCCGAAGTTTTGGCTGGATATTTTACTTGGACGCGGTGGCGTTAATTGGCGTGCCCATTTTGAAAGAATATGTCGCGCATAATGGATATCCACTAAATTTAGTGATTTTTGTCGGATTAGGAGGGTTTATTTTCGGCGGCGTAGTAGATTTTATGCGTTATTATACGGGTAAGGATGTTGAAAAAATTGAAAAAGATAGAGAAGAAGAAAACATCTTTATGCAGGTAAAGATGTTGAAAAAGTCAAAGGAAGATGGCTCTGCCCATAAAGTCGCCCGCTACCCCAACATAGGGCCGTCGAATGCGGCTGGTCGCTTATTTAGAAGGCTTTTGGACTGTATGGGCAAAGCTAAGGAAGATAGAACAGATGAAAATTTAGAGGAAGTTGAAATGAAAGCCGAAAATACTGGCGAGAGAAAATGAAGATAAAGAATTAGCGGAAAGAAGAAATGCCGGAAAACATCGTGAGTAAAAAGGTTGGTAGAACGACGCGTGCCAATCTGCTCGCGCAGCTCAAGGCGACGCTCGCCGAGGTGGGCAACGTGTTGGCCCGCGTCAATGATTCTGCGCTGCTCAATTCCAGCGTCGGGTGCTGGTAGAGGTTTCCGCAGGGGCGCAGGACGCCGGGCGTCAGGCGCTCAATACCGGGATGAATGGCTCTCTCTTTAGCTTTGAGAGTTACAACTTCATCCTTGACACCCATCTGCTGTGTCTTGAATTCCACTCCAAATCTGATTATCGCTAACTAAAAACGGCTTCTTAACGATGGTGTACGTTACCGTCTCTTTCGTAGGATCGTAGTCAAAAGTTAATACTACATCACCTATCGGTGTACTCGTCGTGGCCGTCCCCTGATTCGCATCTGGCGGAGCATAGTTCGTCCCGTGCTGGTTATAGCTTGTTGTCTTAACACATTCCCATACTGCTTGAGTTATCCCGCCAAAGCTTCTCGTCTTTGCCATTGTAATCTCCTTCCGGTTGCTGATGATTTTCTACATCACAAATTCTTAAACAAGATAAAGCTTTAAGGCAATATTTGCAATATTTTCAATGCGATGCCAGTCACGTAAAATGTTGACGACAAATAAGACGAAGCTTGGTCAATTGTTCCGGTGCGTATATGAAAGATTGATTTCTGAAGCGATCATTTGTGGCAAGCGCCTGCGCACGCACGCGTCTTTGTCTCACGCGTGGGGAAGATTTATATTGTGTCGGGTACACTTTATAATCCTTGCCGAAGAGAGAAGGAAAACAGTCGTCGGATTATTCGACCGGGGTGTTTATTCCGTTTCTGACTCCATCATTTGAGAGGAAAGCTAAAATCTTGATTAACGTCGCCGGACATTTTATCAGTGAAGCGCGCAGGTATCTGAGTTCATCCTATCTACCGAAAATCGAGCGCAGCCTCGAAGCGTTGACCGACGAGGATGTGTGGTGGCGCGCGGGTGAGGAATCGAACAGCATCGGCAATCTGGTGCTGCATCTCGACGGCAGCACGCGCATGTGGATCGTCAGCGGGGTCGGAGGCGAAACGGATCACCGCCTGCGTCAACAGGAATTCGACGAGCGCGCACATATTCCGCGTGCCGATCTGCTCGCGCGGCTCAAGACGACGCTCGCCGAGGTCGATGCTGTGCTGGCCCGCGTCAATGATTCCGCGCTGCTCGAAAAGCGTCGGATACGCGAGCACGATTACACAGTGCTTGAAGCGGTCTTCCACGCCGTCGAACACTTCGCGATGCACACGGGCCAGATCATCATGCTCGCGAAAATGAGGGCGGGCGTAGATTTAAGGCTTTCGGATTAAGAGTGCGCGGGCGTGTGCCGCGAGAAAGCAAAAGGCGTGAGCGTCAACGTTCACGCCTTTTGCTTTCTCAATCGTCCTGCGGGAATTTTTCGCGAAAGTCAGGCGAACGTTGTCGCAGGTGTAACCAATCCTCGAAAATTTCCGGCTGACGAAGCCAGACGGCGAACCATTCAGCAATCTCTTCC
>JBAVPI010000628.1:0-6593 GCA_049692915.1 Pyrinomonadaceae bacterium | reverse complement strand
TCACCGCCTCAATGCCTTCGAGAGTTCGCTCTGCTGTATGGAAGCTCTTGAAGCATTGTGACGCTCGCACTTTCTTCTTGATGAAACGATGGTCTTGTTCCATCACATTATTCAAGTATTTAACGCGTTTGTGCAGGTCCGGGCGTCGATCCCCATCGACGCGGCGAGTTCGCGCATCTCTGCCTCGGGGTAGATGAACTCGGCGGCGAACACTTCGGCGGACTTCTCGATGAACTCGTTACAATTGTAAGCAATCAGCTCCGGACGTAGGTCGGACTTGATAAGGGGCCACACGTGATTCGCGGGTAAGGGTAGAAGTCCGCGCTGTAAGGTGTTCACCGCTCACACATCTTGTCGGCTTGATCGGTCTTCTTGGATCATGTCTAACCAGAACCGCATCGTCCCGTCTCCTCTTGCGGGCACACCTAGGTACGGCCTCAACTCCTTTTCGTAACGTTCCTTCAGCACTCCTAGGTCGAAAGGGACAATCCGGGCCAGATACTTCACGTCATCCCTGTCCCTTTGTATGTTGCGATCCAGCTTTGACAGCGCGACGTCGTACGGGTCCAAGGCGAATAGCCTTAGGTGCCGGAAAGCGCCCGGAAACATTTCCGTCAGCCGCTGATCATAGTCCTCTGGGTAAGTAGCCACCGTCACCGAGTCCAGATATACCTTATGCTTCCGGTGTAGCTCCGAGCCCTTTCCGGCCAACTCGATCAGGTGCCCGATCTCGTCATTGGGCGTGATCACTATCACGTCCACGTCTGAGGTGGGGCGCTCAAGTCCATACAAAATCGTAACGACGAAGCGGCCGACACAGTGGAGATCTACCGCCTGATCCATCCGGGCGTCCAACTCCATCAGGAATGACTTCCAAGGCTCCGGGATTTGGCTACGCGGCATGGCTTAAGTGTTCAGGCGAGAGGTCAGTGAGTAGCCTCCAGTGTCGCGCTCCCGCCGGCCGGTGGCTCTGGAGCCAACGCCTTTCGACCCCGGTGAGCGACTCGTGACACAGTGTGCCCTGCGAGAGGAGGCGCGAACGACCTAAGGTCGCCTCTTTCTCGGTCAGTAGCCTAGCTTTATCATGCTCTCCCCGCCTCTCGGCGAGTTTCCTAGCGACGCTCGTCACCATACCGAGCTTATTCTGCAGATCGTTGGCCTTCGCCACCTTAGTCAGAGTCTCCCAGTCCAGCCGGGGGTACTCGAGCAGCACCCACGGCAGCGCCTCCGTCAGGCGGCTCTCCAAGTCCGGCGCGCTCAGCGCCGAGAGAAGGACCTCAACAGGGTTCTTTTTCCGCCGCGGACGAAGGTAGGAAAAGCCTGGGTACCCGAGGGCCGCGAGATCCGCGGCCAAGGAATCTGGGGCCGGGGGGCACACCTTTTCCAGCTTCAGCTTTACAGGGAGCAGGTCGGCCGGCAGGCCATATACCTTTACGGCCCTCTGCGCCAGCCTATCCGTCACCCTTCGCCGCCCCCCCTCAAGGAGGGAGAGGTACGGCTGAGAGACTCCAAGCTTATGGGCAGCCTGCTCCTGACTCCACCCTCTCTGCTTCCTGGCCAATTTGAGATCACGTCCGGTCATATCTATCACCTCGCCGAATTCAATTTATTACAAAGTTTGTAATAAGTCAAGAGTATAGATGCGCTGTATCGGCAATATATATCCTCGAGTAAGTCATATATCCACTTTTGTACGGATTACTACTGGAGTAACCCCGATCCGTCTAATGGCGTTGCGAAATCTGGGGCGCTAGTGGTGAGCATACTCAGGGGTGGATCAGGCATGAAGTAAGGGGTTTTAATTAACCAAATGGCGATAAAAGACGTTGTTAGAGGGTGTAGGTGATGTAGGGGTTAATGGAGAGGACGAGGCGCAAAACTACCGGTTAAGGCCCTTAGAATACCGAGCGTGGCATGAGGCCCACACCCGAAGCCGAAGTTGAGGATGAACTGTTCGTGGTGTTCGCTCACGCTCAGGCGGTACATCACACGCTCCAGCACGTAGTGGGTCAGCACGAGCCCGAAGTCTTCCCCGCGCTCGCGCGCCAGGTTAAGCAACCGCTGGCGGACCGAAGCCGTTGTGTTGCGCGGGCTCACGCGAGCGCCTCCATGTAGGGGCGCATGACGTTGGCCACGCGGCAGATCTTCTCGTACCTCCAGAGATCATCCACACTGGAGTGGCGTCTCTTCCGGTAGTCGCGCAGCGCCTCAAGCGCCACGTCGAGACCTATTTTGTTCCGGTACTTGAAGCAGTCGGCGACCGTCTTCGCTGGAGAATAGATTCGGACAGGGACCCCCTCGATCAGGTGCTCTTCAATCCCGGAGGTCAGGGCGGGGCCGGAAAAACGGACGACGCGCAGGGGCACCCCGTCGCTGGTCGGGCGGTAAGCTTTCGGGTCGATCGCCACCCAGACTTCGAACGGCGACTGCGTCGTCAGATCATGAAACTTCAGAGCCGAAAGGAGGCAGACGATCCCCTTAGGGGCGATCTTAGCCGCCTCAGCCAGACTATGGTGTTCCGTCAGGTCGGCCTCGGGAAGGTAGTAGACGCCGCGGCTCGACCGCTCAAGCGCCCCTTCCCTATGGAGCCTTGACAGGTATTCGCGGGGGATACCTCGCGGCCTCAGATCAGTCGAACGCACCACGCCCTGCTTACGAGCTAGATTGAGCAGCGCTTGGGTTTTTGATTCTCCTATCACAATCCAATTATATCACAAAAGCTCGGCAGATATTTGTATCTGCCGAGCTTTTGTGATTCCCCGTAATAGGGTCTTAAAGGTGAGAGACACGACTTAACAGAAATCGCATTTCTGTGTTGGATATCAACAAGAGAGAGTAGGTTCAAAATGAGCTGATACTTCACCCTCCAGCCGGGCGGTTAGCATTGTTAATGCGCAGGCCGCTAAGAGTGCGGCTCGCCACGTCGGCGCTTAGTCCCCAGAATATCAGGCCGAGGAAGTCTGTGAAAAGATTGGCGCCGAACACAGGGTTGTCTATGTAGAGCGTCTTCAGGCCCAAGGCGAGGAGTCCGATCAACAGGGCGAGCCACAGGATGGGCCGCGCGATAAAGAGAGTGGCCTCGGCGCGTAACTCGTCCGACAGCCCGGAGAGCATAGCCAGTCCTCTCCTTAAACGACGATCCGCAGTATTACGTACCGTACCGAGGATTGCGGCGGCGACTGAGGCCGCATCCGCCCGCTCGACGGCGGCTGTGACGTCGCCGGTATCTGTGTCGGTCAACGACGGAGTCGCCGCCAGCGCCGCCAGCGCGTCCTTGATTTTACTCACAAGAGCCTTTGCTCTGTCGTCCTGCTGAAGCCGGATATGTTCGCGGGCCTGCCTGATGTCGCTCAGGATCGGGGGGACGGCCGGGTTCGCCTCCTTGCCCGTTAGGCGCGCCTCAATCTGCCTGAGCTCGCCCAGCGTTGACAGGCGTGCCGAGACGGCGTTCAAGGCTGCGGTCGCCTCCGCAGCCTTGTCTTGGCTGACGAGGTCACGCGCGGCGCGGAGCATCGGCGCGATGATCTCGGCGTCTTCGGCGTTTGCGTCCCGCAGGCGGAATCCTAGGCGATTGATTGACTCCAGCGCGTTGGCGATGGCGTTGCCCTTGTCCTGCATGAACTTGAAGAGCCTCCCAAGCAGGATGCTGAAGAGCAGGAAGAGGAGTGGCCACAGGGGCCCACTACGGACGTTGAAATCCACGGGCACCTTGAGTGTGCTGCTTTGCCCAGCCACCGTCAGGTATATGCTGCCTGTGTAGTGATCGGCGGGGATGTCGCTCAAGGCGACGGTGACAGGGAGGGTCAGATATTTCTTGCTTGTCGGCGGCGGGGTGTTCTTCGAGTCCGAGGGGGCCGTCGCCCCCGCACCTTGCGGTAGCGGAGTTTGCCCTGTCTGTTCGTTAGACCCGCCCGGCTGTTGCGACTGCGTCAGTTGGTCGAGCGAGACTTTCAACTGCTCAGACGTGAGTTTATATCTGGTCTGATCTCCCTTAACGGCGGGAGTGATGTCGCTGATGACAAGGGGGGCCACCGGGGGCTTTTCAAAGCCGAGTTCAATCTTGTTCTGGAAGGCCGAGGCGGGGAGCAGCAAGTGGGCCAGTTTACAGTCGTAATCGCAGTTGACGAGGTTGGCCTGAAGACGGTCGTTTTCGGTCATGAGTGAGAGCGCGGGCCGCACGGTCGCGACTACCGTCACATCAATGTGCACGGCCGCGTCGCGCTGCTGGCCGGCTAAGAGGAGGTCGATCCTGCCGCCGTACTCGCCGGGCTCTTTCACACCCGTTACCTTAACCTGATAAGTTGAGGGCACGCCCGGCGTGACTGTCTGGTCACCGGTGATGACCACCGCCTGGCGGCCAATCATTTCGACTCCTCCCATCAATTTCAGATCTGTCTTATAGATATTAAGCTTCACTGGGCTGGGATTCTGCGTCGCCCCTTCCAAGGTAACTCCGATGTTACCAATGAAACTGTTCTCGTCACCGACCCATCCTCTAATGATGAACGGATTGTCGCCGGGCTCAACCACTAAAGAACCTTCACGTCCTTGGACGGTGAGAGGCAGCAACATCAGAAGCAGCAATCCGGCGCGGAGTGATTTAATCATTACTCACCTCTCAGCACTTCTGTGGGGAGTAGAAGCGACGGGGCCGGGCCCTTCAAGACCCTACTCCCCAAATCCTGTCTTAGATGGCCCAAGCGTCAGTTGAGTCGTAGCTCGCCTTGTCCGGCTTGACGGAGATGTGGACGTGGTGCGTGTGCGGATTGGAGCCGCCGTACGGCCTCCACTGCCAGGGCTGGCTCGCCCCGATGGCCGCGGAGTTGGCTATGTGCCTGTTCCAGATGATGTACTTGACGCGGGTATCGCGGCTGGCGCGGATGGCCTCGGCAATCGTGTTGGCGTCGCAGCCGCCGGAGGGGTCGTGTGTGATGTCGAGCGCGGTGACAACTCCGACCGAGCCGTCCCTGACCCAGGGGTTGTGGTCGGAAGTGCGCTGGCAGTGTGCTGCGTCGCCGATTGTGCCGTCGCTCGCCTTGTTCCGGTGCGGCGCCCTCCGGTTCACCTGGTCACGCAGCGTGAGCAGACTTTTCGCCACGCGCCAACGAACGTTGCAATCAGCGTCGATGTTGAGAAAGTCCGGGCTACCCGGCTCCGACTCCACGTCATCGGCGGAGTTCGGCGTCAGTTCCTCTTGCGGGAAGTCACCTGCCTCGTGCACCTGACGGGCTGCTTCGGCGAAATCCGCGTCCGCGGTGACTGATGACACGCTCACGGAAGCCCGGCCCTCGGGGGTGGACTGCACGGAGGCGGGGTGAAGGTCGAGCGTGACGGAGAGCCGCGTCGCGTTCGGCGGCACCCTCGCTGTAAACGTGTAGTCGGAGCTTCCGGCCGGGCCGCCCACTGGGGACTGTGTGCCTCCGACGGGCGGGTTGACGCCGCCGAGCGACTCGGTATCAGAGTCGGTGAATCCGTCAGGTCTGGGTGTGCGCGGCTCTTTCTTCGGCGGCGTCGGGTCGTCCTTTTCGCCACGGCTCAACTCAATGTCGGGGTCACCAGTGCCAAAGGTGATTGAGACGAGCCCGTTGCGGTCGGTGCGCACCCAATCTAAGTTGTCGCGGTTCTTATCGAGCAGATTGAGGACGGCCGGGTTCGGATGGTCGCCCGGAGCGTCGCCGCAGCAAATGCCGTAGAGCTTGGTCTTGCCGTAGTCGGCCATCCTCACCTTGTCGAAGCCGTTGAAGCTGCCGTGGTGTGACAGCTTGACGAAAGCGTAAGGGGCGCGCTCCTTAATGCGCTGGCGCATCTCTTCCACGCCATCAATCAGCATCTGGCTCTCGACCTGCGGGTCGGCGAATTGCATGTCGCCCGCGAAGATGAATCGCCGCTTCTTGTACTCGAAGCGCGTGACGAGGCTCTGGAGGTTGATCGCGCCGCGGTTCTTCGGGACGCTGTCTGTGAAGCCCCCTGCAACGAGTGCGCGGTACGCGTTCGCCACGGCGGATGCCGAGTTGAAGTCAAAGTCGGGCGTCGAGTCGAACGTGCTGACTGTATCGGTCTGCCCGCCCTTCAAGAGTCGGTAGCACTCGCGCAGATGTTCGACGGAAGGCCCCAAGACATCCAGCCCGACCGGGGCGAACGCCTCTTTCAACTTCTCCTCCTCCTGAGCGTCCGTCCCGTGACGCACGACCCTCGTACCGCCTTCGTCGAGTTGGCGCAGCATCGTCCGGTAGCTCGTCTCAAGGTTCGAGACGTTATCAATGAAGCCTGCGAGCGCATCGTCGTCCCACTCCGTGCGGTCGTGTTCGAGCGCGGCCTCGACAACGCCGCGGACGCGCGAGTCGCGCCCCGCGAATTCGCTGTCGGTGTCGCCGGGCTCGCCCCAGCGGTACTGCGGGTCGCACACCAGCGCCCACTCGGCCTTGAGGGCACCTTGGGCTACGAGGCCCGGCAGACACCCGATGTGGTCGTCGTGCGGGTGGGTGATGATGATGAGCGAGACCGTCACGGGCGAGGTCTGGCCGAGCAGCTTTTCGAGTTGACCGAGGACCAACTCTTCGTCGCCGCGGTGCCCGCCGTCGATGAGCACGGAC
>JBAVPI010000627.1:0-3390 GCA_049692915.1 Pyrinomonadaceae bacterium | reverse complement strand
GGTCTGATGATGCTCCTCGGCATACTCTCAGTGCTTGAGATTATGTCCGGAGACCACTGATTCGATTTTCAGGGCACGACGACAGTCGCGCCGTTTATAATCAAGTCACCTCAAAGCCGGAAGCACGCGCCGCCGCGCATCCGGCCCGTCGCCACTCCGTTTTATCGTCAGTTTTCATGTCGTCAGTCTCTTCGCCGACATGGACGGGCGCGCGCATGGCATCATCGCCCGGCAGGTTTTAAGCAAAGTTGCATTATCGAGCATAGCCGCGTCACGCGGGGTTGACTTAATGGGCGTGCTATTGTGCCGGACTCACGTTGAACTCATCGAAATAGCTCACGCTATCGGTTTTCGACCACAGCCCTACTTTGCCCGAAACAGTTTCAGCCAGCGTGTAATCAATTAATGATTTGCCATTCAACGACGCTTGCAGGTTCGTCCCATGCACTGAGACTTGCAGCGTATGCCACTGGTTCATCGCGAGCGGCACCTTCTCCGAACCCCTCTTGACGAAACTGCGCTTGCCCTTATTGAAAGTCCAGAGAACGACGTTGTCCTCCTTACCGTTAAAGCGCACGGTGAGATAGTCGCCGTTGGGCTTCAGGTTGAAGAGGATGCCTGCGCACTGATCCAACTGCCCTGCGACGAGTTTGAAGCGCACGCTGATCTCGCCATCATGAAAGTCGTCAATCTCACGAGCGACCGAATAGGGGAAATAGGCGAAGGCTTTAACGTTGTCAATAAACTCCTCGTTGCGCGAGCCGTAGATGGCGCGCGCCTTCTCGGCCAGACTGCCTGCGGGTTGACCGCGCAACCATTGTCGCCCGTCCACCGCCATGACATGTTTTCCGTCATCCTCGACCACAGACCAGTTGCCCACGACTGAAAGAAATTTGGCCGATTCCCTCCCCACCTTCTCCCTTGATAGGTCAACGCGGACGGTTGTCGGACGCGCAGGCGCGTTCTTTCGCCTACGCTGCGCTGTGGTGGAAGTGTTGAGCACGAGTATGCCCAAGACCAGAATTAAAACGATGCGAGTTTTCATGTTTAGCTCCTTTATCTGCGAGTCAGCCACCACGCCAGCATTGTCAACGACGGCCAGAGACCGTAGAAGAGCCACGCGGCCCACAGAGACCGGGTTGCAAGGGGGTAGCCGGGAAAATCATTTTCTGTTACTTGCTCAGGCGGGTTGAGATGCGCCAGTTGATAAACCTGTTCGAGTACAACCGGCTCAATCGTAGATCGTTCCATGACCTGCTGCCCGTTAATCTCGTACCAGATTTCGCCGTAGTGATCCGCGGCGCTTTCAAAGAGGCCGCTGCGACTGCCCGCGGCGTAATCAACATCCAGACGCGGCAGAACCCGTCGTAATTTCTTGAGCACATTCTGTTCGAGGTCTGACAGGCGCGGGTCTTCAGGTGCCAGAAAGACCGTGACGCGCAACGGCTGCTCAATCTGTCGCAACAGTGCCTCATCAGGTGCGGGAAAGGAGTTGCGCCGGTTCTCGCTAAAATCCCAACTCTTCTGCACGCCCGTCATGCCAAGCATCAAGCCCGTCAGGACGACCGCCACGCACGCTGTCGCTAACGCACGCCAGCGCCAGCGGCGACCCGTGTGCAACGAGATCGCGGCCAGCGTAAAGCCGGCGATGCTGAGGGCCAAGATGACAACGACGGTGCTCAGCCGGAGCAAGCCCTGTTCAAATGAGCGGAGCGCGGCGGTCGGCGTGTAATTTGCCAACTCTTGCAACAGGCCACCCCGACCCGCTGCGATGAAATCCAGCGCCCACGTGCCGACAGTAATGCCTAAGCTGACGATGGCTGCGCTCGCCGCGCTTTCGGCGAGCGCGGCGGCGGCGACCGCGATGCCGCCGCTCAGCATCATGCGCAGCAAATGACCCAGCAAAAGATTCACAGTCTCCGGCGCATACAAATGACCGCCGTAAGACTTCCATAAGACCATCGCTGCCAGACCGGGCAACAACGCGACGAACCAGCCGCCGAACAGCACCAAAGCCTTAGCCGTGATTTTAGTCGCGAGGCTGCCCGGCAGTTGGAGCAGGAGTTTCAGTCCCCCACTCTCCTTCTCAGCCGACAGCATCCGAATAGCAACGAAAGGAAAGAGCAGCGCCGCCGCCAGATCATAAGCGCCGAGCGTAGGCACGAGTATGCCGTCGAGCGGTGTTAACGCTTGCGGCAACGCAGCCGGCCCGCCGCCGATACCGCTCGCCTCCGCATACAGCCCGACGGCGGTGCAGAACCCCTGCCCTACAAGCGGCCCAATCATGAGCAGCAGCAGCCAGTAAGCGCGCGACGCGAGCAACTCGCGCCACTCCTTCATCACCAACGCGAGGAAGTTACGTAAGCGCAAGAAAAATCTCCTCGACCCCACCTTCGGGTAGATTTGTCTGCGCGCGTAGCTCGTCCATGCTGCCTTCACCGACAACCTTGCCCGCACTCAACAGCACCAGCCGATCACAAACGCGCCCCGCATCTATCAATTGATGAATCGAGAGCATCAACGTCCGGCCACGCGCCGCGTGTGCTTTGAGAAGCGTCATCACGTCGCGCGTCTGCCTGAGATCGAGTCCGTCGAATGGTTCGTCAAGCATAAGCAGCGGCTGAGTTGTCAACAATCCTAAAGCCAACAGGACGCGCTTACGCTCACCCTTTGAGAGCGATCCGATACGCGCCCGCATCAGCGGTTCGAGCCTGAGAGGTTCGATTAGTGCGGCTACTTTCACATCCGAACCGGGATAGAGTCGCGCAAAGAACCCGAGCGCCCATCTCACGGACTGCTGCGCCCACGGTATGATTGCATCGGGCAGATAAAAGAGCGCGTCTTTGCGGCGCGCGGGCGGCAACGCTCGATCATGGTATTTGACCATGCCGCCTTGTGCCGTCATCAACCCCGCGAGACACTCAAAGAGCGTTGTCTTACCCGCACCGTTCGGGCCGATCAGACCTAATATCTCACCGGCGCGCACCGAGAAGCTTATCTCTTCCAGCACTCGCCTGTTCTTAAAGCGTTTACTGACACGCTCAACTGACAATAGATTGTTCACTTGGAATTATGGCAAATCACAGCAGAAATCTGATCCTCATCATTGCAAAAGCCATGGAGAGTTTCAAGGTAAGAGGGGGGTCTGCTACGAGATGACACGAACAAGAAGTGGCTATGCGCGCAACTGGAAGGAGGATGAGAGCTTCATGGATATGCACTTAAATTAAGGCGATTGCCTACTTGACGCAGAGGCGGTAACTTATCGTAGCCTGCCGCTGAAAATAGCTTGAGTATTTCTAAGGCGGCTATCGTATATTGCGTCAAGTAGATAATCACCCTTAAAATTTATCGCCCGGCGAACAGCCACTCCCTATCTTTACCCAAGAC
>JBAVPI010000626.1:0-20619 GCA_049692915.1 Pyrinomonadaceae bacterium | reverse complement strand
GCGACACACTGCCTCCTCTCGCCCACGCCGTGAAAATTGTGACCACGATACGGTCGCGCAAGTTGACACACTCGCGCCGGTTTTACCGGCTGGACAGAAGAGACGTAGTCAGTGAAGCGATGTTCGTCGAGCGCCTGTTCTGAGTAAAGGCATAACAGAATGCACCCGGTAAACATTTCGCGCCCCGAATTAGTTTTCGCAACACCCCCCCGGTGCCTCATGTGTGGCTGAAAGCTTGTCGCTTCAGCGCATTTCAGTCAACATACAATGCGGGGCGTTCGACGTTGTTACAGAACCTTGAGCAGTAGCGAGCGGGTCAAACGTTAACTCGAAACAGTATAGTGAAAGACAGATGAGCCACACAGGGCAACTCTTAACGTATATCTCAAAGCGCGATGCCGCAGCGGCGCGATTGGCGCGGCCTACTTTGGCCGCCCGTCAGGGAAGATTCGGAAGGGAATTAATCCGAACAGCAGCGTGTATCGCGTGCGTAATCGCCTTTACATTTCTGATGGTCTGCTCCGCCAATTCACAGGTCGTGAACGTTTGGCCGGGCACCGCTCCGGGTTCCGAGCATTGGAAACAGAAGGAGAGGATAATCGATGACACTCCTCTCGGAACCGTGGTCTTTAACGTCGTCACTCCCACATTGACGGCTTACCTCCCGGAGCGAAGCAGGGCCACGGGAACCGGCGTTATCATTGCTCCCGGCGGTGCTTTCGTTGCGCTGGCTATCGATTTGGAAGGCAACAATGTGGCGCGCTGGCTTCAGGAAAGAGGCATCGCCGCGTTCGTGCTTAAGTATCGGATCACGGAAAAGCGCGGGGAAGGCATTCCGGCGAACATGAACATGGACGAAGCCGGTAAGTATGGCATCGTTGACGGAATTCAGGCTCTCAAAGTGGTCAGGCAGCACGCAGCGGAGTGGGGCGTCTCTCGCGAGAGGATCGGCTTCATGGGATTCTCGGCAGGGGCCATGGTCGCAAGCGGCGCACTGCTTCAGAAAGACGCCGCGGCGCGACCGGATTTCGCCGCCATGATCTATGGTGGCCCGTTCGGCGTCATGCCAGCCATTCCGGCAAAACTGCCACCCATGTTTCTCGCTTGGGCGCAGGACGACGCCGTCGCACTCGACCCCGTCATCAAGTTTCATGACGCGCTCAGATCAGCGGGACACAAACCCGAAGTCCACATTTTCAGCGCCGGCGGTCATGGCTTCGGCATGCGAAAGCAGGGCACCAGCAGCGACCACTGGATCGATGCATTCTATTACTGGTTGGAGGCGCAAGGGTTCACCAAGCGGGAGGGAAGACCCAATCACTGACGGCCTCATCAACGATGAACGTGGATTTCGACTCCGCGACCTGACAGCGGGAACCTGTGTTCCGCGACCTGATAGCGGGAACCTGTGTCATCACACGTGGCTTCAAAGGCAGGCGGGCGTGGCTCGTGGAAGCGGTTGGTGCAAACGTAATCATTCATCAGTAATCCTTCATATAGATTCAATACACAAATCATCAACTCTAGGATATTCCGCACCAGCGGGAAGGCAATATACAAACATGTAATGATGCCGAGTAATATCCATGTTTGCGAGAACAAGCCCGTCGTCGAGAGCACCCCGAAAACAACCGTCATCCGACCAGCACCTCCTGCACCAAGCCCACCCAAAATAAATCAACAGCCGAAATCTATTATCACACCACCCACTATTCCGTCTGATAACAATTACCTACTACTCCGCGCTGTGCACAAAAAAGAAAATCTTACACGCCTTTTATGTGTGTGCGCAGCGTTGTCACAAAAATGGGGATGGAAAATGGAGAGAGAAGTCAGCCTTATTTGTGTTGCCGCTCCTTATTTTAGTGACGCTTACTACTTCTCGTGCAAAGCGACTACTCCGGCTTTGCTGGGAAAGTGACGATAGAACAAGATAATGTTGAGACTAC
Organism: Pyrinomonadaceae bacterium; assembly: GCA_049692915.1. Lineage (GTDB taxonomy): Bacteria > Acidobacteriota > Blastocatellia > Pyrinomonadales > Pyrinomonadaceae > JAIVJG01. The sequence goes on along the minus strand of JBAVPI010000626.1, from coordinate 18,670 downwards.
TTGATGCCTATACAATATATTCGCATCATTTTGACTTTCCCGGAAAAGCCCTATTGACATAATGATAATTATCAGACTCTGCCGATCCGGGGTGACTATCTTGCAATGTCGGATTAGGGCGTGTCGGGCCGCTTTACTTTCACTCGTAGTCGGCTCCCCGTCGCGTGTGCTCGTTGCGCTAATTTTTTGTTAGGCTGGAAAAAAGTGGATGCCATCAAGTGAAGGAGTCAGGCGTGCGAAAGCCGGAGATTTACCATCGGTCAATTCCGACGCATCGCATCACGTGGATGGGGTCGCGGGCGAACATCAGACGGTGTATCGTATGACAGTCATGTCTCAGACGCCGCGTTGGTTCATCACGCGCCCGCGCGTCCCGCGCGCGTCCATGCGCCTCTTCTGCTTCCCGTACGCGGGCGGCGGCGCGACGATCTACCGTGAATGGCAGCGGCAGCTTCCCGTCGAGATTGAGGTCTGCATGGCGCAACTGCCCGGTCGCGACAGTCGCATCAAGGAGACTCCCTTCGATGATGCCGGGACGATGGTGGCGGCGATTGCAGAGGCCATCGTGCCGTACCTCGACCGCCCCTTCGCCTTCTTCGGGCACAGCATGGGCGCGGTCATCAGTTTTGAACTGGCGCGACTGCTGCGCGAGCGAGGCGACGCCTCACCCAAGCATCTGTTCGTTTCGGGGCGAGCCGCGCCGCAATTACCGGACGAGTGCGCCACCACCTACGACCTGCCCGACCCGGACTTTCGCGAGGAGTTGCGCCGTCTGAAGGGCACCCCGGCTGCGGTGCTTGAGCACCCTGAGTTGATGGAGTTAATGATGCCGCTCCTGCGCGCTGACTTCTCCGCCGTCGAGACCTATGCTTACAGGCCGGGGCCGCCGCTGGCGTGCCCCATCACGGCCTTTAGCGGCGCGCAGGACTTTGATGTGAGCCGCGAGCAGGTGGAGGCATGGCGCGAGCAGACTGTCGCCGCCTTCGACGCGCACGTCATGCCCGGCGACCACTTCTTCCTCAATAACCCGCAGACGCAGGCGTTGATGCTGCGCGTCATAGCGTTGGAGGTCGGGCGACTCATCCGTTGACGCGCCGGTGCGTCGTGCGCGGCAGTCGAACGCCCCGGCAGACACTTAACGTCAAGCCGTTGATGGCGACTTCGGCGCTGAGTTAGAGACCAGCTGCGCACAAAAGCGTTCGATCTCTTCTTCGCTGTTGTAGTAATGAAGCGAAGCCCTCACCAGATGTTCAAGTTTCCGCGCGCTCATGTCCAAGCGTGTGGACTCAGTTAACGAGACAGACACGTTGATACCTTCTACGGAGAGCGCGCGTTGCACCTCTGCCGAGTCTTTTCCGTGAACATTAAATGTGACGATGCCACAACGATCCGCCCCAAGGTCTTGCACGGTGACGAAGCCTAAAGCGGTTAATCGGGCGCGAAGTATTTCGCCCAGCTTTTTGACTCTGGCCCAGATCAAATCAAGCCCCCAATCGAGCGCGTAGTCAATGGCGACGCCCAGACCAATCTTGCCCGCGTAAAAGGTTTCCCAATTCTCAAAGCGACGCGCGTCAGGGCAGATTTCATAACGATCTCCGGCGACCCATCTGGCCGCGTGCATATCGAGGAACGGCGGTTCCAGTTGCTCAATTAGATTGCGCCGGACATAGAGGAGGCCCGTGCCTCGTGGCCCGCGCAGGTACTTGCGCCCGGTGGTCGAGAGTATGTCGCAACCAATTTGTTTGACGTTAATCGGCATCTGCCCGATTGATTGACAGGCGTCAAGCAGGTAGAGCACGCCCGCCTCACGTGCGACTTTGCCGATCTCTGCGGCGGGATTAATCAAACCGCCGTTCGTGGGTACGTGCGTGATGCTGATGAGCTTCACGCGCTCGTCAATCATGTCACGTAGAGCGGTAACGGAGACCTGTCCGTGCTCGTCGTTAGGGATCACCTCTATTTTAATGCCGGTGCGCCGTGCGACTTGCAGGTAGGCGATGTAGTTGCTGGCGTATTCTGCCTGAGCAGTTAGGATGCGGTCGCCGGGCTTAAATGGAATGGCGTAGAAGGCCATATCCCATGCCCGCGTGGCGTTTTCGATGACGGCAATTTCATCACGCTCGCAACCGATGAGCCGCGCGGCTGCCGCATACACGCGATCTACGGCCTCGGCCTGCCGGTCTTTAGCTTCATAGCCTCCGATGGCCGCTTCGAGTTGCAGATGATTGACGACAGCGTCCAGCACCGGCTGCGGCATCAGCGACGCGCCCGCGTTATTGAGATGGATGACATGCTCGCACCCCGGTGTCTCTCTCCGGGCGCGCGCCAGATCGAAGCCTGACTCTTCAGTCGTCATATCCATGATAGTCATCCTACTCCGGGACGAGACACTCTACGACTGACAAACACTTGACGGCAACGCCGGATGTTGAAGAGGCCCGCGTGGTCACATGACGGCGCGGGCCTCTCCGGCCTTAAGCTTTGCGTTCGTCGCAGGCCGGACGTTGACGCAAACGTGTGCTTCAAAACTAGAAGCTGAACTTCACCTGTGCTTCGATTCTTCGGCTGTTGAATGCCCCTGCGGCACTGCCGTCGCTGAAGCTTCCACGAGCGAGGGCATTCGACTGTCCGAACAAAGGTGAACTGAGATCACCAATGACCGTGCCCGAATTCGTGTGGTTGAAGAGGTTCATGATTTGAAGGGCGAAGTTCAATTTGTAACGGCTTTCGGACGCCGGCCCCGCATCGTCGCTTGATGCCGCCTGTGCGGCGGGCGCGCTGCCCAGAGTAAACGTCTTACTCGCGCGCAGGATCGTCAGGAAAAAGACGGGGCCTTGCCCCAAGTTACGCGGGATCAACTGCTGACCGGGGTCGGGGTTGGGGTCGAACGCCCCGAAGCGCGTCACGATGACGCCGGGCTTATTGAGGTTGGAGGCAAACGCCGGTCGTTCCGTGAACATCAGGTCGCCGTTCGTGTCGCTTCCGGTGGTGATGTTAAAGGGACGGCCCGACGAAGCGATGATGAGCGGGCTGAGACGAATGCCCCACATCGTATCAATGGAGCCGCCGCCGATAAAGCGATGGCGACTGTCGAGAAACGCTCGCCCATATTCGTTGCTCAGGTTGAAGGAATCGGCGGGAAAGCTGTCGGCCCCATCCGTGTCGCTTCGAGCGTTGTTCAGGATGTAGCTGCCGAACAAAGAGAGACGGCTGCTGACGTTCGTGTAGGCGTTGAAGACTAACTGGTACTGATTGAACACGCCGCTCGACTCGTACTGAAACACGTTGCCGATATTACCGAGGGGACGCGTCCCCGTGTCGGGGTTGTCGGGAAGAAACGTGCCCGGCAGGGGGGCGTTGATGTTGCGCGAGCGCAGCACGTGCAGGGTGCGCGTGTTGACGAAGCTGACGGCCAGCGTGGTGCTGAGCGGCAACTCACGCTCGACGCTGATGCCGGTTTGAATCGAGTAAGGCGCTTGCAGATCGTCGGCAACGCGCCGTGTGATTTGCGCCGAGTTCGGCAGCAGCGAGGACGGCGGCACGTTCGGGAAAAAGTCGAGCGCCGCCGGGTCGGAGACAACATATAGCTGCTGGTTGACTCCGTTGAAGCGGAGCGCTTGCAGCGAAAGGCTTTCGCTGAAGCGGTCGTAGAAAAGGCCGAACCCGCCGCGGAAAACCGTCTTCGGCGAACTGTCGGCCTTCGCCCCCGGTGCCCACGCGAACGAGAGACGCGGCGCGAAGTTCACAGGACTCTTGATGTTACTTTGCCCTTCGTAGCGCAGGCCGAGTCCGACCGTCAGGTCAGGGCGCACCTGCCAGTCGTCCTGCACGTACACGCCGAAGTCAAATTGCCTGATGCCCGCGAAGGGATTACCCGTAGCGATGCCGAATTGTGCGGCCCCGCCGCCGAGCGCCCTGATTTCGGCGGGAGTGCGTCCGAGTCTCTGAAAGAACAGCGTGCGACGATAGCTTTCGATGCTCGTGAGTTGGACTTCGACCGGAAGGCCGGTCGCCGGATCAGTTACCACTTGATTGTTGGCGTTGAGCATCGGCCCGGTGCCGCCGGAGAAAGTATATGTGCCGTTGAAATTCTGCGGTGAGGTATCGCCGATATGCACGCCGCGCAGTCGCACGCCGCCGCGCAGGATGTGTTTGGCGAGCGCATAGGTGGTGTTGTTTTGCAGTTCCCAGTGTTTCTCGTCGTAGCTGGCAAGACCGATATCCGAACCGCCGCCGATGAAGGCGTCGAGGACGCGGATGCCCGGCACGGTGCTGACGCCCTGTTGTTGCCGCAGGTTGGACTCGAACCTGAAGCGTGTCTCGTTGATGGTTCTGGCGTTGAGCACAGCCGACTCCGTCACATAAAAGGAGTGCTGAGCGAGCGTGCTGTTATAACCGCGGGAAGGCAGCGTGAATTCCCCGACGCCTGCGTTCTCGTTCGTCGTTCGGAAGAACGAATAGCGTGCGACGAGAGAGTTTTTTTCGTTCAACTGATAATCGAAACGCGGGCTGATGCTGGTGCGCGTCTGCGGGGTGATGACCGCGCGGTTAAACTGCTCAATGTTCAAAGCATCGTTGAGCACGACGGCGTTAACGACCGAGTTGTCCGTGACGTTTCGCCGCTCGAAATCGAAGAAGTAAGATGACTTGCCTTTGACGATGGGGCCGCTCACGCTGCCGCCGAAGTACTTCGACTGGAACGGCGCGCGGTTGGCCGCGAAAGGATTGCGCGCGTTCAGGCTCTCGTCGTTGAAGTTGAAGAAGACACCGCCGCGCAGTTTATCCGTGCCCGCTTTGGTGATGATTTCGATGCGCCCGAAGCCGAGTTTGTCATACTCCGACGAGAAAGGGTTCTCGTTGAGCCTGATCTCTTTGATTGACTCTTTCGGCGGCAGCGTGCCTGCATCATAGCCGTCAACGAGAAACTGGCTGCCGCTCAGACCGGCGGACGGCCCGGCCATCGCGCGCAGCACGGTCGTGAGGTCTTCCGTGTCATCCGGCAGCGCATCGAGGTCTTTGCCGCGAAGCACCAGCGCCGTCCGGTTGCGATTCAAATCGGTGCTCAAGTTTCCTTCAGAAAGAACCGTCACTTCCTGCTTCTCAAGTACCGCGAAGAGTTTCAGGTTGAGTTGCGACTTGCGCCCGGCGACCACCTCGACATCCGTACTCTCGGTCGGCTGGAAACTCCCCGCGATGGCGTTGATTTTGTAAGTCCCCGGCGCAAGATTCGCAAACTGGTACGCGCCGCTTGAGTTTGAGACGGCGGTTTTCGTCGCTCCGGCAGCATCCGTCGCAGTGACGGTCGCGCCCACGATGACCGCGCCCACCTGATCTTCAATCACTCCGTACAAGCTTCCCTCGGCGGTCTGAGCGGAAGCGACGTTTCCGAGTGTGATGAGGAGTGCCAGCGCTATGAGAACGACGGCTCCTCTTCTGCTTATTGCCATGTGCATTATATTTCCTTAACCTCCGATATTCCTTTTATTGATCGTCTGGCGGTATGGTTCACTCCGGCGCGTTCGATGGCGTGGTCGCGGGGCCGAACGACCTCACGCAGACCACGCCCTCGCGCCCTGCTCATGGCAGTCCGATGCCGTCGAGCGCGCCGCTCGATAGCCCCAGAGAGTTTCCCCCGGAGGCCATCGTCGGCTTGCCCTTCGACGCGTTCAAAAGTGATTCGATGCCTACCGCAACCGCAATCGCGGTGAGGTGTGTGGGATTTGAGCCAACCGTGCTCGAAACGCGCACCGTATCCCCGACCTTGAGGTCGTTGATGTTAATCGCCGGTAACTGCTCGACCAGCGCCTTCACGTCACGCGACCCGTTCTGACCGGCGGCGGCGTGCTCCTTGTCGGCGACTTTGACGGTCGCCGCATCCTGTTTTATCAACTCGATTATTTCCGGCGAGAGACGCCGCATCAGAGAATGCTGGCTGACGGAGATGGTCAGCGGCGCTTCCGTCGCGAGGTCTTTGATCGTCATCTCGTTGGAAGCGAGGTTGACGGCAGTAACGACGCCGTTGACGACGCGGAAAGCGCCGGAGACGACCTCTTCGGCGACGAAGCGCGAGCCGTCGGCCTGCCGGTTGCCGAGCGCGCGAACCTGATCGCCAATCGCGAGTTGCTCGAAGGAACTCATCGAGGCGTCGGTGAACCTCACCGTGTCAGGGAGATAACGACGGTAGATGACCGGCCCTTTAGCTTCAATGATAACGCTCGTTTCGCCCTGCGCCGTGACCGTGGAGAGTGTGATCTCTTTAGTCGCGGGATTGACCGCGGCGATGCGCCCGACGATGCCGCGCCGTCGCCACTCCTCGGCGGCGCGCTGCTGCTTCTCCGCAATCGCCGCCTTGTTCATGATGATCAACTGGCGCGCGGGCACCGACCGTTGTTCGATTGAGACCGGCCCGCGCGCCAGCACGCGGTCACCCATACCGGCATCCGCCAGCGTAATCGGCGTCGCCTTGCTCAGAGAGTCTTCGCCGGGCGCGAGGCGCAGGTATTTCGTGTTGTCGCTCAGACGGACGGTGAAATCACCGGCCTTCGTGTGGATCGTCAATTGCCGTGACGCCGCGTCAATAGACGTGATGTCGCCTAAGACATAGGTCGCCGTCACGTCACTGTCCGCGCTTGCGGACGGCGCGGGCGAAGGCGAAGCGGTCTGTCCCTTCGCGCTCAATGCCGCGACCGGCACGCAGGCAATCAGTATCAGAAATGTCAAAAACTTCTTCATCTTGTCACTCTCACATCCTTATCAAACCGGCAGCTTGAACGGGTCTGCGCTAAACGCATCGGAAGCGCATTAGAGACCCTGCTCAAGCCCCTCGGTACACCTTGTCAACGGCCTGATTCAGCCCGCCGCCCCTGCCATCTTCTTGCGGAGGCTGAGAGGTCGCATGTCCGTCCAGACCTCTTTGATGTAGGCGAGGCACTCGGTTTTCGTCCCCGTCTTTCCGGCATCGTTCCAGCCGAGCGCGTTCTCGCGGTCTGCGGGCCAGATCGAATACTGCTCCTCGTGGTTGACGACCGCTTTATAGATGGTCGTGTCTTCTTTTTCGTCTCTCTCCATGAACTTGTCTCCTTAAAGTTGATTTGTAGTTTTCCGTCTGTTTGTCTGCCATCTTCTTGTAAGTGGCAGTCGTCTTATCAGTTCAACAGCGCCGCCCGCGCCTGCAATACAGGAAAGGTGCGGGAACCCTTCCTGCCGTCAGGCGGTCGCCAGATAGACTTCGGCCTTGATGCCCCCTTCGGCATACCCGATATCGCCAAAGTGTTCCTGCACCCACGAATCGGAATAGATTGTGTCGAGATAGCGCTCTCCCCTGTCGGCGAAGATCATGACGCAATTGGAGCTGGAGGGAATCCGGTGTTGAAGCTGCTCGAACGCCGCGAAGACCGCGCCCGACGACCCTCCGGTGAGAATCGCCTCCTGCGAGACGAGGCGACGGCAACTCAAGACACAATCGAGGTCTGAGATGTGGACACACTCGACCGCCATCCCCAATTGGAAAAGCTGCGGCCTGATCGCCGCGCCGTGGCCCGGTATCAGGCGTTTCGCCTTCTCCCCACCGAAAATGATGCTCCCGACCGCATCTACGGCGATGACTTTCGTACTCATGCCCTGTTGTTTGATGTATTCGGAGCAGCCCCGGATGGTGCCGCATGTGCTGGTCGCGACGAAAAGGTAGTCAACCTGACCTTCCAGCGCCGTCACAATTTCATGCATCGTCGTGTGATGGGCTAAGGGATTGCTCAGATTTGAATACTGGTCGGGCCAGAAACTGTTCGGGTAGATGTGCAGCAGTTGCTGGACACGCTCAATGCGTACAGAGAGATACTCGCCCGTCACCGGGTCGGGTTCGGTAATCATCTCTATCTGTGCGCCATAAGCTTTGAGGATGTTGATATTCTGCGCGGTGGTTTTAGGGTCAACCACGCAGATAAACTTCAGCCCCATATAGGCGCACGCCTGTGCCAGCCCGATGCCCATGTTTCCCGAACTGGATTCGACCACTGTATCGCCGACCTCTAAGGCTCCCCGTGCAAATGCCTCGGTCAGGATATTGAGCGCAGTTCTGTCTTTGATACTGCCGCCCGGATTCAGCGCCTCGATTTTGGCGTAGAGGTTGATGAAAGGATGACTGACCACTCTTTCAAGTTTGATGAGCGGAGTGCCGCCGATTAACGATAAGATGCCTGTTCGCATAGCAATTCTTCTCTTTGGTTTTGACGATTGAGACGTGAGATTGAGCAAGACTCGCGAAACTTCTTAGAACCTCAATTTCTCATCGGGAAACAACCTGCTCCGGTTATGCCGTCAGCCGCCGACGGCACCCACCAGAGCTTCGCCTTGATCGTGTTCAAACTGGAGCCGGTAGAGCCGCCAGTAAAGCCCGCGCCCGGCGAGCAACTCTTGATGTCTCCCCATTTCACTTACGACCCCCTTGTGTAAGACGATGATTTTGTCCACCTTCTGAATCGTCGAGAGACGATGAGCGATGACGAGTGAAGTGCGATTGACCATCAATCGTTCAATCGCCAGATGAATCAACTCTTCCGTCGCCGTGTCAATCGAACTGGTCGCCTCATCGAGAATGAGGATGCTCGGATCGCTCGCCAGCGCACGCGCGAAACTAATGAGCTGCTTCTGCCCGACCGACAGCCCGCCGCCGCGCTCGCCGATTTGTGAAGCGAAGCCTTCCGGCAGTTGGTTGATAAAATCGGCGTTGACTTCGCGCACAGCCTCACGCATTTTTTTGTCGGTGATGGCGGAGTTGCCGAAACGGATGTTGCTCGCGATGTCTCCTGAGAACAGAAACACGTCCTGAAGCACGACGCCGAAATTCGAGCGCAACTCCGCGTCGTCAATCCGGCGGATATCAACTCCGTCGAGCAGTATCTGGCCGCGCTGCGGCTCGTAGAGCTTCAACAGTAGATTGGTGATGGTGGTTTTGCCCGCGCCCGTATGACCGACGACGCCAACGCGCTCTCCCGGTTCGATGACGAACGAGACATCCTTCAACACCCAGTCCTCGTCTTGATAAGCGAACCAGACGTGACGAAACTCGATGCGGCCCGAAGCGCGCCCGATACTTACGGGGTGCTCCGGCGTCGTTTGCGCCGCGGGTTCGTCGAGCAGTTTGAAGATGCGCTCGGCTGCGGCCAGCGCGTCTTGCAGCGTGCTGAACTTTTCGCTGATGGAGGAGATCGGGTCGTAGAAGGATTTTGAAAGTTGGATGAAGGCGATGAGCGTGCCGAGCGTGGCGACGCCGCTTAAGACCTGCCCGCCGCCGTACCAGATAATCAAGGCGATGCCGGTCGCGCCGATCAACTCGACCGCCGGGCTGAAAATCGCCGCATAGAAGACGGTGCGGATGTTGGCGTCGCGGTTGGCCTCGTTGAGTTGCCGGAACTTCTCCATCTCCTGCTCCTCGCGCGAGAAGAGATGGACGACCGACATCCCCATCAGGTGTTCCTGTAGGAAGGCATTGATGCGCGCGATATAGACGCGCGTGTCCCGGAAAACTTTGCGCGAGAAGATGCGAATCCAGATAGCCAGCGCCGTCAGCAGAGGGAGAATCGAGAAGGTCACGAGCGACAGCCGCCAGTTAATCAACAGCATCCAGCCAATGATGAAAACCAGCAGCGCCAGATTGCTGAGAACACCGATGACGCCCGACGCGAACAACTCGTTGAGGGCATCAACGTCGCTCGTCAGTCTCGTTATCAGGCGGCCCACCGGATTACCGTCGAAGAATTTGACGGGCAATCTGTGCATGTGCCCGAAGATTTGCTGGCGGAGGTCGAAGATGATTTTCTGGCCGGTCAAACGCAGCAACGCATCCTGCGTGTACTGCATGAAGAGGGTGGCGAAGTTGGCCGTCAGGAAGATGAGCGCGATGAAGAAGATTCCCCTGTACGCCCCCCCGCCGAAACCCAACCGCTCCATGCTCGTCTTGACGAAGAGCGTCAACCCTTGAGCCGGTCGTGCGGCATCGGGCGCGAAGAAGAGGTCAACTGCGACCTTCGTCAGCAGCGGGCCGACGAGCACCAGCGACGCGCTCGCAATGGTCAGCGCAAACGCCGCGAGCGTCTGCCACCGATACGGCAGCATGTAGTGCAGCAGACGCATGATGGCCCGGCTGTCTCGCGTCTTACCGAGCGCCTCTTCTTCGTGATGCGACCGCGCCGCGCCGCCCTTCGGCGGAGCCTCTACGGAGGCGCGGCGGTTGCGACGATTGAATCTACCCGCCTTCGAGTTCGCGCGCTCAATTTGTGCGTCGTTCTTCAAACTTTTACCTCTTCCCCTCATTCTTCTAGGCGACAGCCAATTCCTCTTCAAGCATCTGTTTCTCGTACATCGTCGCGTAAATACCGCCGCGCGCCAGCAATTCGGCGTGGCTTCCCATCTCGGCGATGCGCTTATCTTCGAGCACGACGATCAGGTCGGCATCCTTCAGGTTCGAGACGCGATGCGAGGCGATAAGACTGGTGCGCCCGCGCATGATGCGGCGCAGGTGCGACAGTATTCGCTTTTCGGTGTAGGTATCCACCGCGGAGAGGGCGTCGTCGAGAATGAGGATCGAAGGTCGCCGCACGAGCGCGCGGGCAATGGCCGTGCGCTGCTTCTGCCCGCCCGACAACATCATCCCGCGCTCGCCGACGAGCGTCTCGAACCCGGCGGGAAATTCGCTGATGTCGTCGGCCAACCCGGCCTCTTCCGCGGCGCGTTCTATCTCTTCGCGTGCCGCTTTCTCTTTACCGAAGGTGATATTTTCGGCCACCGTGTCGCTGAAGAGGAAAGTCTCTTGCGGGACGTAGCCGATGGCGGAACGAAGCGTGCGCAGAGGTATCTGATTGATCTGGTGGCCGTCAATGAGAAGCTGTCCGGGCGCGGCTTCGAGCAGCCGTGGAATCAAGCTCAGGAGCGTTGACTTGCCTGAGCCGACCGCCCCGACGAAGGCAACCGTCTGGCCGGGAGCGATGCGGAGGCTGATGTCTTTGAGCACCGGCTCGCCCTCTTCGCCGTACCTGAAGGTAAAGTTGCGGAACTCAATCTCGCCCGCGAGGGTTTCGACCTCCGCCGTCTCGTCGCGGCGGCGGCTGGCAGGCTCGATGGACATGATCTGATGGATGCGCCCCATCGAAGCCCGCCCGCGCTGGAAGAGGCTGACGACCCAGCCGAACGTCACAACGGGAACAACGAGGAAGCCCAGATATATCTTGAACTGCACGTATTGCCCGATGGTCATGGCCCCGTTCAAAATCAGATAGCCGCCGAAGCCGAAGACGCCGATGAAAGCGAGGCCGATGAGGAATTGCAGAATCGGGTTGAGAAAGGCCGAGACTTTAATCAGTTGAGAGTTGCGGCGCATCAGTTCACGGTTCGTCTCCGTGAAGGTCTCGATTTCAGTCCCCTCCCTCGCGTAAGAGCGCACGACCCTGACGCCCGCCAGCGATTCCTGCGCGCGGCTGGAGAGAAGGCCGAACTGCTCCTGAACCTTGACCGTCCGCTCGTGGATGCGACCGGAGAAGTACTGCGTGGCGAGGGCGACGAGCGGCAGGATGAGCAGCGAGACCAGAGTGAGCCAAGGGTTGATGGCGATCATGATCGGAATGACGAGCGTGACGGCGCAGAGCATGTCCATCGAAGACATGATGGCCGTTTCGCACAATCCGCGGACAGCCGCCAGATCGTTCGTCCCACGCGCCATTAAGTCGCCCGTGCGGTGCTTCTGATGAAGTTCGTTGAAGGGCAGCTTTTGCAAGTGGGAGTAGTAATCGTTACGAATGTCGAACTCGATGTGACGCGCGACACGCGTAAACACACGTCTCTGGAGAAAGAAGAAAATTCCCTGCACGAGCGCGATCAATACCAGCACGCCGCCCTGATAGAGCAGCTTCGTCTGCGTCACCCCTTGAAGCAGGCTGTCAACGGCGTGGCGCAGCATCCACGGCGCGGCGATTTTGACCAGATTCGTACAGAGCACGCAGAGCACGCCCAGCACGAGCCAACGCCGATATTGCTTGAAATAGCTCAGCAGGCGACGCATCGGCTCAGAGAGTCGAGGTTTTTTATCCGGCGTCGCGCCGTTCATCAACGAATCTTGTGTCATAAAACTTTCCGGTATTCCGTCTCTCACTCAAACGTTGCCGCGTCGGCCCGTGGCCTCTCCACCGTCCCGACCGAATCAACAGAACTAACTCGCCGTGGACGCGTGCGTCAGAACCTGTGCTTCCGACGGCTCGCCGATGTGTGCTGCCGTAAGCGCGGCGTCGGCTTCCTCGGCCCGTCCGATACTGTTTCTTAATTGTTCGGCCAGAATAGACACGTGAGGCTGGCTCAGCATTGAATGATGATCGCCCGGCACTCCGACGCAGACCACGCCGCCCTCTGCCAGCGCGCTCCAACCCTTATCGGGATGCGTTGCTTTGTATGACGCCGCCGCGGCGAATAGTGTTAACGCATGCGCGTAGGGTTGTGGAATGTAATTGACGAGGGCGCGGACGTTCGCCTTAAACACGTCGAGCAGTTGTCGCATGTCGGAGAGGCCGAAATTTGCCGGGAGCATGGAGGCGTTTCTTGCCTCCTCCAACGCGTACGAAATCTTTTCCGAAGCGGGCAGGCTGAAGAAGCGATCCCATGAGAGTTGCGGGATTTTCCATGAGAGCGCGAGATCGAGGGCGAACCCGTCGAGCAGCGATTCTTCGTCGTCGCCGGGTTGGAAGCCCTCGGAACGCGGCGCTCTGGCATCCATCAAGGCGAGCAAGGCGATTTTCTGTCCCCGCCCGTCAAGCTGTCGTGCCATCTCGAAGGCGACGACCGCGCCCATTGACCAGCCGCCGATCAGGTACGGGCCTGACGGCTGCACGCTCCGCATGGCTTCGACGTAGAGTGCCGCTATCTCTTCGATGCTCGACTGCGGCTCGAAGCCCTCGGTCAGCCCTCTGGACTGCAAGCCGTAGAACGGCCTGTCGTCGTCGAGCAGCCGCGCCAGTTCGGTGAAGCCAAAGACGTTGCCGCTGGCCGGATGGACGCAGAAGAAGGGCGTCTTCGTCCCACCGGCGCGAATCGTGACAAGCGTTGCAGCGGTCATCAGTTTGCGCTGCCAACTCGACGCAGCCTCCTGCGCTTCCGGCCCGGCATGAATTCCCACACCGTCATGATCGCCGCGCGTCGCCCGCGCGCCGTCGTCGGGCATGAGGTTCGGGTCGGACACCCCGTCGCGCAGTAGCTCGATGGTCTGAGCAAGTGCGGCGATGGTCGGAGTGTCGAAGAGACTGCGCAGCGGCAGATTGACTCCGAGCGATTCTTTAACTCGAAAGACAACCTGTGTCGCCAGCAGCGAGTGGCCGCTCAACTCGAAGAAGTTGTCGTTAACGCCGATGTTGTCAACGCGTAAGACCTCGGCCCAGATGCCGTTCAACTCCTGTTCGACGAACGTTCGCGGCGCGACGAAAACTTCTTTCAATTCGGGTCTGATGCCGTCGGGAGCGGGCATGGCTTTGCGGTCAATTTTGCCGCTGGAGTTGAGCGGCAGGGCGTCGAGGAAGACGAACGCCGACGGCAGCATGTACTCCGGCAACATTTCTTTGAGTTGATCGCGCAAATCTTGGATGGAAGACTTGGCCTCATGCTCGCCGACCACATATGCCACGAGCCGTTTGTCGCCCGGCTCGTCTTCGCGCGCAAGCACCACACAGTCCTGCACGCCGACGCACGTCTTGAGCGCCATTTCAATCTCACCCAACTCGATGCGGAAACCTCGCACCTTGACTTGGCTGTCGGCACGCCCGACGTACTCGATCTGTTCGTCGGTGCGATAACGCGCCAGATCGCCCGTCCGGTACAGACGTGCGCCGGGAGTTGAACTGAAGGGATGAGGGATGAACCTCTCGGCGGTCAACTCCTGACGGTTCAGGTATCCGCGCGCGAGGCCGACGGTGCCGATGCACAGTTCGCCCACGACATTGACGGGAACGGGGCGCAACAGCCCGTCAAGGATGACCACCTCGGTGTTGTTTATCGGCCTGCCGATGATGCTGCGGGACGCACACGGCGGATTAATCGCCATCGTCGCACAGACGGTCGCTTCGGTCGGCCCGTAACCATTGACGAAGCGGCGTCCCGCACCCCATCGCTCGATGATTTCGGGAGCACATGCCTCGCCCGCCGAGACGATGACTTGCAGCGACGGCAACTCATCCGGCGACATCACGGCGAGCACCGACGGAGGCAAAGTCACGCACGTAATTTTCATCTCCCGCATCGTCTTCAGGAGCGCAGGCCCCGGCATCAACGACTCGCGCGTGCCCAGACAGAGGGTTGCGCCCGCCAGCAGCGTGACGAAGACCTCGGAGACAGAGGCGTCGAAGTTGAAGGAGGCGAACTGTAGGACGCGACTCTGCGTGCCGATGCCCAGAGCTTCGCGTTGCGCTTCGGCGAGATTGCCGATGCCCTGATGCGAGACGAGGACTCCCTTCGGGCTGCCGGTCGAACCGGAAGTGTAGATCACGTAGGCGAGGCCCTCCCGCATCGTTTCGCCCGCCGGGTTCTCCGTGCTCTGCTGTTCGATCAACTCCCGGTCAGCGCCGAGGCACACGGGCTGCGCCCAGCCGACGGGCAGGCTGTCGAGTAGATGCTCCTGCGTCAGCAGCACCGACACCCCCGCGTCTTCGATCATGAAAGAGAGGCGCTCAAGCGGGTTCGAGAGGTCGAGCGGCAGATACGCGCCGCCCGCCTTGAGGACGCCGAGCATCCCCATCAATACGTCGTACGGGTTGTCCATACAGACGCCGACCAGTAATTCCGGGCCGACCCCGACTGACTGGAGATAACGCGCAATCTGATTGGCGCGACGATTCAATTCGGCGTAGGTCAACTCCTCCTCTTCAAAGACGAGCGCCACTGCGTCAGGCGTGCGTTCCGCCTGCGCCTCGAACAGATGTTGGACACACGCTCCTGCGCCGTAGTCGTTCTTCTGCCCAGACCACATCGCGCGCAACTCGTGCTGCTCCGCCTCGTCCGTCAGCGATAAACTGCCGAGCGTCGAAGCGGGCTGAAGCGCGAGACCTTCGAGAATGTTCTTGAGGTGCCCGGCCATCCGTTCGATGACTTCGGCTGCAAAATGCTCGCAGTCATAAACGAAGCGCAACGCGATCCGCTCTCCGTTCATGATTTTGATGTTCAGCGGGAAGGTCGGTCGTTCTTTGGTGCGTACCTCGCTGACATTGAGGCTTCGTCCGCCCGCCTCGCTGTCCACCGGATAGTTCTGGAAACTCAGCACGCTGTCGAAGAGTTGGACGCCGCGAGGCACGTCGCTCCAACCTTGCACCTGCACCAGCGGAGAGTATTCGTACTGCCGCGCCTCCGCCTGCTCCCCCTGCAACCCTCGCAGCCATTCCCCTCCTCGCTCCTCCTCCCCAACCTTCACCCGCACCGGCAACGTGTTGATGAAGAGTCCGACCATTCCTTCCACGCCTCGCAACTCCGCCGGACGACCTGAGACCACCGCCCCGAAGAGCACGTCGCGCTGCCCGCTGTAGCGTGAGAGCAGCAACGCCCAAGCTCCCTGCATGATGGTGTTGAGCGTCAACTGGTGCTCGCGTGCCATCCCTTGCAGCATCGCCGTCAGTTCACCTGAAAGCTGTACGAAATGTTCATCGAAGTCTTCATCGCCGGTCGGCTTGCCCGTCCGACGGTTGACGACGAGCGGCGTCGGCTCGGTGAAGCCCGCGAGCGTGTGTCGCCAGAATTTTTCCGCGGCGTTGATGTCCTGTCGTTGAAGCCAGTCAATGTAGTCGCGGTAAGGGTGGGGGCGCGGCAGATGCAGTTCCTGTCCCTGAGAGTAAGCACGATAAAAGGCGAAGACCTCGTTGATGATGATGGGCATGCTCCAACCGTCGAGCAGCAGGTGGTCGAAGCTGAGCACCATATACACTGCCTCGTCCGGTAGCTTGATGACGGCGACGCGAATCAGCGGGGCCTTGTTCAACTTAAAGCCGCGCCGACGATCTTGCTCAAGAAACTCATCAAGCCGTTGCTTCAACTCGTCGGGCGACAGCCCGCTCCAATCCAACTCCGTCCACGGCAGCGTGACGCGCTGGCGCACCACTTGAAGCGGCTCGTCAATTCCCTCCCAGACGAATGCGCTCCGCAAAATCTGCTGCCTGTCAATCACCTGCTGCCACGCACGCCGGAGAAAGTCGGGATTCAGCCTGCCCTTCAACTTGCAGGTGAACTGCTCGAAAAACACGCCGAGGTGCGGGCTGTAGAGCGTGTGAAAAAGCATGCCCTGTTGCATCGGCGAGAGCGGGTGGATGTCTTCGACGTTCTTCATAAATTAAATATCCCTTGACGACGAGCCGTGCTGCCTTGTGTCTCGCGGCCCGTGCCTGCCGTCAGGCAAGCTTGAGCAACATCTCCTTCTTCCCGAAGAGGCGTTCCGTGACGGTGCCCGTCTTGCGACACTCGTCAAGCAGCTTATTCGACTCGACGATCTGCGGGGACTGATCCGTGTAGCGCAAGCACATGATGTGGTTCAACCACGGTTCCTGCCCCATCGCGTAGATGTAAACCTGCCCGCAGTTGAAACGCTTGACGAGGTCGTGCGCCCTGATGAAATCCGAGCCGTTCAACCTTCTCGACTGATCCAACTTCCGCTCCATCGCCTGCGTCAGCAGCGGGCCATAGACCCAACTGAACGGTGCTCCGTCACACTCCATGCCGAGGAACATCACATCAACATCGCCGATGGCATCGTGGATGTGGTTGTAGAGAAGCGGTTCGAGATTGTTTGAGTCGGCGGCGCAGACGATGGAGCGTTCGCCCAGACGTATCTGAAAAGCGGTCTTGGTGCGGATGCTGAGGTCGCCGTGCTCGCCGAGGAAAGGAAGCGCCGTAATCGTCCCGCCCTCAATCTCCAACTCTTCCAGTTCGTCCAACTCAATCACGCTCTTGAAGCCGATGCGCTTCAAAATCATCTTCAGCGACGGGTCGTACAGAGTTCCGCCCATGCTTCTGGGGATGACGACGTTTCTTATCTTGTGACGCAACTGCAAAAGCGTTTCCAGCAGGATGTGATCCTGATGAGCATGCGTGAGCAGGACATAGTCAATCACTTCGGGCAAGTCCATGAAGGTGTAGCGGGAAATCTCGCTGTCGTATTCATAGCTCACCGAAGGGTCTGTGAAGATGCTGACGCCCTTTGTCTCGAAGAGCACGCTGGCGTGCCCGAAGTAACGAACTCTTAAATCGTCGCCGGTGTAGGCGGCTCTCCTTCCGGCTCCGTCGTGCCTCTCCGGTGTGAAGAAGGTACGAAACTTATCGGCGTCGCCCGCGCTGACGCCGAGCGCCTCTTTGATGTGATCGAAGCTCTGCGCCACGTCGCGCATCTTGCAGAGTTCGTCAATACCCGCGTGGTCGAAGGGGATGTTTATCTGCAAGTGTGCGTCGTCTTGGAGCCGGGGCGTGCTCAGCACGAACGGCCTGTAATCCTGCTCGATTAACGACAGCGAGATGCTTTGCGACGACGTGTTATAAAAAGAGCTTTTGTAGAGCAGCCCTTCAATAAAACGGATGGAGGGTTGGTTGTTCAAGTCGTAAACGAGTTCCACGTAGCCTCGCAGAATCGAAGGCGTCTTCTCGTACAGCGACTCGATGGAAAAACCTTTGGCCTCTGTCTTCAACAAAACGTCGAGGGTCTTCACGGCCTCCGCAAATTCGAGCATGTGCGACTGCTCGCCGGTGGTCTGGTCGAGCAGCGCCTTAACTTCGTTGACTTTCTTCCCTTGATAATCAATGAACGGCCCGCCCAACATGGCCGGATTTTTCACCGCCGCCGCGTGAACCTGCGGCGCTCTCACGTAGGAGCGCATGATGCCCAGATGAAGATTTGCGATGTACATCGCCGCCGAAGCCGGAGGAATCAGATGCGGCCACGCGTACCACTGATTGAACAACGGCTCAACCAACACGTTCTGTTTTAGATATACTTGTTGACTCATCATCACTGCCCTTAATCAAACTACTGCCATCTCCGATTCGTCGGCCTCATCGGCCTCGTCAATGAGCATCGCCACCCGTTCGAGCTTCTCTTTATCCAGTTTCGCCAGAGGGAAGTCGGAAGGAGTGTAGCCACCCGCGCCCTCTTCCCGGCAATGCCTCACCACCTCTCTCAACGCTTCCGCAAACCATCCTCCCAACCGCTCTATCGTCTCTCGCCGGTGCACTCCCCCTCCATACGTCCACCTCACCTCCAGTCGCCCTCCCGCCACGCTCCCGTTGATGTCTATCAACCGCCCGCGTCTCTCTCCCGCACCCCTCACTGCTCCCGCTCTCCCCGCTCCCGCTTGCCATAACCCTTCCTCTCCCAATACCTGATCGAACTGCCCCAGATAGTTGAAGCTCACCTCCGCTCCTCTCGCTTCCCTTAACTCCTCCGCTCCTCTCACGTACCGCAACAGCCCGTACCCCATCCCTCGTCCCGGTACCCCTCGCAACTCCTCCTTCACTCGCTTTAACTCCTCTCCCACACTCTCTCCCTCTTCTCCCACCTCCACCCGCACCGGGTACATTGACGTGAACCATCCCACCGTCCGCGTCACATCCACTCCCTCGAACAACTCCTCCCGCCCGTGCCCCTCCATCTCCAACATCATCTCCCGCCTTC
>JBAVPI010000625.1:0-3001 GCA_049692915.1 Pyrinomonadaceae bacterium | reverse complement strand
GCCACCGCCCGCGCCCTCGTCCACGAGCGCGCTGTCGCCTTGCTGATGCCCGTTACCGTTGTTTCCGTTGGTGCTCATCATTAATTCCTTCTTGGATGGTTGCGCAACTTGATGAAAGACTCTCAAGCCCTCGAACATTAAGACCTAAAGATATTCTTCGACCTTCCGCACGACCTCGCTCATCTGGAAGGTTCAGGCGCGGCCTGATGCCTCGCCACTATCGAACTATTGTTTGCCGCCGAACAGTTTGGTGACGGAGTAACGAAAGCCGGGCACGACGGACTCGCCGTCAAGCGTGTCGTTCTCCGTTAAGACGGCAATGTCCGTGCGCGAGCGATAGACTGTGACCGTCCGTAGTTTCAAGCTAACGACCCATACGAGCGAAGCGCCCGCGTCCAGCCACTCTTCGACTTTCTGTTCGACCTCGTTAACGGTGTCTCCCGGACTGTTGACTTCGACGGCTAAGTCCGGCGCGCCAACTCCGTAACCTTTGGCTGCTCCGACTTCGCCCACCCTCTCGCGCCGAATGAAAGCCACGTCCGGCGCGCGCACCGTATCGGGGTCGCTCCTGAGTTTGAATCCGGTCTCCGCCGCGCAAACGTCTCCCAGACCATTTTCATCAACGTGCTGAATGAGCGCGCCCGTCAGACGCGCAGCGAGTTTGCCATGATCGTAGCCCGCCGGTGACATCTGCCTCAGGTCTCCTTCGATAAGTTCGTAACGAAAGCGACCGCGCGGCAGCTTCAACAAATCTTCCGCAGTTGTTAATTGAGTAGTTGCGCTCATCAGTCTGACCTTATTACTGCCCTACATTACTGCTTACAAATACTCTTCGACCTTCCGCACGATCTCGCGTATCTGGAACGGACGACCCTTGACCTTCGAGAACGCGACGGCGTCAACGAGGTACTTCGCGCGGATCATCGTCGCGAGCTGGCCGAGGTTCATTTCGGGGATGATGACCGTCTCGAAATTTTTCAGCACTTCGCCGAGATTCGAGGGGAACGGGTTGAGGTGACGCAGGTGCGCGCTCGACACAGGCTTGCCCTCTTCGCGCAACTTCTCGACCGCCGAAGTGATCGAGCCGTAGGTCGAACCCCAGCCGAGCACGAGCACTTTGCCCGTCGCATCGCCGTAGATTTCCACGTCTGGAATGTCCTGCGCGGCGCGATCAACTTTGGCCTGCCGCAGGAGCACCATGAAGTGATGATTCTCCGGGTCGTAGTTGACGTTGCCGGTTTCGTGCTGTTTCTCGATGCCGCCGACGCGGTGTTCGAGTCCGGGCGTGCCGGGCAGCGCCCACGGTCTTGAGAGCGTCTGCTCGTCGCGCTTGTAGGGCAGGAAGTTCGTGGGGTCGTCGGCGAACTTCACTTCGATCTTCGGCAAATCCTCAATCGAGGGGAGCCGCCACGGTTCCGCTCCATTTGCGAGATAGCCGTCCGAGAGATAGAAGACCGGCGACATGTATTTGAAGGCGAGACGCACGGCCTCAATCGCCATGTCGAAACAGTCTGCGGGCGTGGCGGGCGCGATGACGATGGCAGGGCATTCGCCGTTTCTGCCCCACACGGCTTGAAACAGATCGGCCTGCTCCGTCTTCGTCGGCAGACCGGTCGAAGGGCCGCCGCGCTGGACGTTGACGATGACGAGCGGCAACTCCGTCATGACGGCGAGGCCGATGGCTTCCTGCTTGAGTGCGACACCGGGGCCGCTCGTTCCCGTCAGCCCGATGTGGCCGGTGAACGACGCGCCGATGGCGGCACAGACGGCGGCGATTTCGTCTTCGGCCTGAAAAGTTTTGACGCCGAAATTCTTGTGGCGCGAGAGTTCGTGCAGAATGTCGGAGGCGGGCGTGATCGGGTACGAGCCGTAGAAGAGCGGACGATTCGCCAGCACCGAGGCCGCGACAAAACCGATGGCCGTCGCCTCGTTCCCCGTAATCTTGCGATACTTGCCCGGAGCGATGACGGCCTTACGCACAGTGTAGTGCGTCGTGAAAACTTCGGTCGTGTCGGCGAAGTTGTAGCCGGTCTTCAGGGCGATCTCGTTGGCGCGCGCGACTTCCGGCAGCTTCGCGAACTTAGACTTGATCCATTCGAGCGACCCATCCATCGGACGGTCGTAGAGCCAGTAGAGGACGCCGAGCGCGAAGAAGTTTTTGCAGCGATCCATCTCCTTGCGCGAGAGCTTCACGCCCGCTTCCTGCAACGCGCGGATGTTCAGGGTCGTGATCGGCAGGCGATGGACGCGATAACCCTTGAGCGTGTCGTCTTCGAGCGGGCTGACGGCGTAAGCCGCCTTCTTCAAGTTCTCTTTATTGAACTCGTCCGTGTTGACGATGATCGTGCCGCCGTCTTCGAGGTCGGAGAGATTGACCTTGAGCGCCGCGGGGTTCATCGCGACGAGGACGTTCGGCTGGTCGCCGGGCGTGCGGATGTCGCGGCTTGAGAAGTTCAACTGAAAGCCGGAGACGCCGGGGAGTGAACCGGCGGGCGCGCGAATCTCCGCGGGGAAGTCGGGCAAGGTTGAGATGTCGTTGCCGATGACCGCGGAAGTGTTCGTGAACTGCGTGCCGGTCAACTGCATGCCGTCGCCGGAGTCGCCCGCGAAGCGGATGGTCACGGTCTCGACCTCTTCCAGATGTTTCTCCGTCTCTTCAACGGGGGGGGTGTCAATGGTGGCACTCATGGTCTTGTGGTTAACCCTTCCTCTGTGAAAATTCGTTGGTGAAATGAGTCGGGCCGGCGGGGGCGTTCGTCGGCGTTGCGTCGGGCCGCGCGGAATTTCCGGCGTCCATGTGGCGGGCGGGCGTCGGCGGAAACTGCCTGTGCGATGCGCTCAAATGTTCGGCTGACATGAATCGAAGCTCCGACGGGGAGACTGCTTCAAACGTAGGCTCGCGCGTATTTTAACAGCGCCACGCACCAAACCCAAGCGTCTCGCCATCCGGCGCAAGGCGTGCGAAAAAAAGCTTCTCGCGCGCGACCACCTGTGTGTGCGT
>JBAVPI010000624.1:0-3325 GCA_049692915.1 Pyrinomonadaceae bacterium | reverse complement strand
TCAAAAGGTTAACCGGAAGTAATGCACAAGGTGAGGCGAAGTTTGTCGAGAGTCTGTTCGGGATCACTTCCTGAGGAAAAGCAGATGATAACTTTCTGCGCTCTAAAATAATTCTTGCAACACTGCCCCCATCTCCAGACGGTTGTATGATCCACGGAGAGTCCGCGCTCCCTCATCATCTCCGCGACGTCGCAGTAAGAGAGCAGGTATCTGCAATACCAAAGGACGCACAAAAGGATGATTGATGGCTCGAAGTGACGCCACTTGAACGGAGACTTGGTATGCTTCAAGAGTGTAATTCCCGAAGAGTGATGGCCGAACTGGAGGAGGGATTATAGCTCAGCGCGATTGCTGCAACACAGCCGTTGAATTGAAGATCGATGTTACGCAGCCACTCGCTGGGCAACTAGGCTACTAATCAACGGGCAAAAGAAGGGGCGGCCAGTGAACTTGCTCGCTGGCCGCCCGGGTAACTCCATCGGAACAGTAGCCCTTAGTCTACTGTTTGACGTGGGTGATTTCGTATCCCACAACGGGCTTCGTAATGAACGAGTAGCTCCCGAGGCGGGACCGTTGGATGACCATCGTCGCCGTCTTCGACGTCCGCCCCGCGCCGCACGGCCAGTTGTACTGCGACGCCACAATCTGGTACGTGATCCTGGCGCTGCCGTCCGAGTAGTTCGTGCGCCCGGTCTCGGCCACCGATTCTACGTACGACATGTGCTTCTGGTAGGTCATCAGCACCGCCCCCTGCCTCGGGAACCCGGAGCTGGAAGGGTCGGGGCTGATGGCTAAGCCCTTCGCGTAAGCGTTGACCACGGAGCGGCCCGTCTGGATGCGGCGGATGCCGCCGGCCCACCACGTGCACTGGTTCCACGCGAGCGTGTCCACGTAAAGCGCCGGAATCAAGCCCGGCTTAATCGTGACCACCAGGACGCCGTTGGGGTGCGTCAGGTAGAGCTCCGGCGCGGCCGCGGGCTTCGGGGTCTCCGAAGGCGGCCCCGCCCGAATGTCAAGGATGAGCCGCGTCGAAGACTTGCTCACTATCTTCGCCGTGTAGCCGGTCGCCTTGATAGAGACCGCGTACACGGTGTCGAGGTTCTTTCCGGTCAGCGTGATGGCTGGGACACCCGAGTCGGTTCGGTCCGCGTACGGCACCTGTAGGTAGTTGTTGAAAGTGTTCGGGCAGGTGTAGCTCCATTGGGCTCCGGTCACGCTGCTCACCGAGGGAAGCACCGCCCCTCTGACCGGCGTCGTGCCGAACCTTGACCCCAGCGCGAGCCCCACCAGAGTTGCGAGCGTCAGGGCCAGACGGATTGTGCGGAATTTGGCGTTCACTTTTCTTGCTCCTTCCTCAGTTGTTTGGTTGACCCGTTAAGTCGCGGGCGCTCACGGGTGTGTCGGAGACCCCGGCAGTCGCTTCGGAGCCCATGGATTCGATTCCGAGCAGGAGGTCTTTCAGGCGTGCCCGCTCTGTATGAAGCTCTGCCATCAGTTGAGCCTCCTGATTGCGGAGGCGCTCCAG
Organism: Pyrinomonadaceae bacterium; assembly: GCA_049692915.1. Taxonomy (GTDB): domain Bacteria; phylum Acidobacteriota; class Blastocatellia; order Pyrinomonadales; family Pyrinomonadaceae; genus JAIVJG01. Next base: position 1,800 of record JBAVPI010000624.1, on the reverse strand, counting down.
CTTGTTCTCCTCGCGCTCCATCTCACCCTTGGCTTCCTGGCGTTCGGTCCGCGCACGCTCTCGCTCGTCTTCCGCCTGCTGTGTCGCGTCGAGAGCTTCGAGCTTCTTAACTCGCTCCCGGAACTGAACCAGAACCTCGTCTTGCGCCTGAATCTCGGACCTGATCGAATCGAGCCGCGCCTCCTTATTCGCGACCACATCCTGCTGAAGGCGCATTCGGATAGTCGCGACCTGAAGTTGGATCAGCTCTCTTCTCAACTGCTCGATTACTTCTCGCGTCCGGCGCAGTTCGGCCAACACCTGCTTCGAATTGTCGTCAGTGGTTGAACCGACAGGTTTGTCGCCCGCCTGGGCCGGTGCCGCCGTCACGAACACGACGTTAAGGGCTAGCATGGCCAGCCCCCGCATTAGCAGCTTTCGCATCAGAACCCTCCTCTCTTCGGCCGCTCATTCGGATGCTTTGACATCCGGGGCGGTTAACAAAAGGTCACATGGCCGTCATGCCTGAAATTCACTCCCATATGAATAAACTCCGCGGAGGCCAAAAGGTCATTCGCGTTTAGCGGGAAAGGTGGGAAATAATTACGTGGCGCGAGGAGTAAGGCTGGAGACTACGACCGGCGTCGTCACCCAGACCTGCGGCGGGCCGTGTAACATCCTTGACAATCGCCGGTAAATGTTTATGCTTCTGCGGTCAATCCGGCAGCCTTACGTCCAGCGCTACCCCTACGAACAGTTCTCCGCGTGAGGCTCACACGCTCGCGCGCCGTTAGTACCAGCCAGCCCCCGACGATATGAGCGACGATCTCGAAGAGCAGATGCTAAAGGGCGTCAGCGCCGGGAACACCGACGCACTCGAATGGCTGTACAAGGACTATTACAGGTACGTCATTAGTCGCTTGCGTCGGTTCGGCATGCCCGAAGATACAGTCGAAGAATTGGCGCATGAAGTCTTCTACAGGTTCTGCGCGGCGGTGCGGGAGGGCGGCCCAAGGTTTGAATCCAAGGCGGGCTTAATGGCGTATCTCAAAAAATGCGCGTTCCACGTCTCGCTGGATTACAAGGACAAGAACAAGCGGGCCTTGGTCTCCGTTGACGATCCGGACAACTCAATACAGGCTTTAGAAGTTCGGTCGAGAGACAACCCGGAGTTAAGAGCCGCGGTTTCGGAAATCCTCGGGATGCTCAGCCCGGCGGATCGTGAAAGCATCCTAATGATTGACGTGGAGGGCTTGTCGCACGCGGAGGCGGCAGAGCGGCGGGACGTTACGCCGGCGACATCGAAAAACCAACTCCTCGCGGCTAGGAGGCGGTTTAGGGAACTTTATCGTCGTCGGCAGGATGACTAACCCCGCCGTCCGGCGTTTTAATAGTTATTGATCTGTAAGGCAGGACTGTTAGTGGAGGCCGTATGAGGGAATGCACAGACCCGTCTGTGGGGAAGGACGTGCTCGGGTACGATTCCGCGGACGAGGCGGGGCGTGCCAAGCTCGAAGAGCACATGCGCGAGTGCGGGTGGTGCAGGGCGGAGCTTGAGGAGTACCGGGCCGCCGTCGCTGTCATGAGGCGGGAGGCGGAACGTCATCCGAGCGCCGACGACCTCTTCGCCTATGGAAGTCGCGACGCCGAGACACCGCTCCGCCCGGAGGGGAGACGCGATATCGAAAGTCACCTCCTCGTTTGCGAGGACTGCCGGGAGCACCTTGAGATGCTGCGCGCGGCCGAGGCTTCGGAGGACGAAGAGTGGCAGGTGCACGCGGGTGAACCCGCCCTCGACGACGCGAGCGCGCGTCGGTTCGC
>JBAVPI010000623.1:0-2906 GCA_049692915.1 Pyrinomonadaceae bacterium | reverse complement strand
GTACTGCCCCTGCGCTACGGCTCTCTGCCCGAAGTCTCGCTGCTTCAACTGCGCTGCGCCGAATAATTGAAACGACGGGTGACGGGCGGACGAGTACGAAGCCCTTTAACTCGTCATCCGTCACCCGTCATCCGTTTATGGCCTCCCGGATCGTCACTATCCCGAACGCCCTGACCGTGATTCGCATGGTGCTGATCCCGGTCTTCGTGTCGGCGCTCTACTACCAGCGATTCGGCTGGGCGCTCGCTATTTTCCTGATCGCGGGCTTCACAGACACCCTCGACGGTCTGCTCGCCAGACGCTTCAATCAGGGTTCGCAACTCGGACAGATTCTCGACCCCATCGCCGACAAACTCCTGCTCGTCACCTCTTTCATCACCCTCTCGCTGCCCTCGATTATGGAAGCCTCGGCACTCGGCCCTGCGCACCCGAGGCATCTGCCCGTACCCTTCTGGGTCACGGCGGCGGTCATCAGCCGAGATATCTTCATCATCGTCGGCTCGGCGGCCATCAACATCGTCACGGGCTTTCGCGGTTTCCGCCCGTCGCAACTCGGCAAACTCAACACGGTGGTACAGATCGGGGCCATTTTCCTGATTCTCGTCGCCGCCCGCTTCCCGCCGATGCGCGGCTACCTGCCCACCGTCTATACGATTGTCTTCGGCTTCGCGCTCATCTCCGGCGTCCACTACGTCTTCTGGGCCTCGAAACTGCTCAACGAAGACCGCGTCAACCGCGAGCCGGGGCGCTAATCCTTCATAAAATACTTCCGCACAGACCACTGCTACCGCAGAGGTTAGGGGAAACACGCGCTAATTTTGCCCTGTTTAGCCCGAATTTCCCCGATTACAGGGGAGGGCAACCCGATTGACGGGTGGGGCTACTAATAAGTTGACAATGCAACACTCAACTATTATATTAACGGCCTGTGCAAGTCGTGGTGAACGCACGGATTCTTCCGCGCGACGCTTCCGGCGACGGCAATAAGATAGGCAACGTAACCCGGTTACGAGCCAAATTCGCTCCCGGTAAGGGGCGGCGGCGGGCGTAGCCAATAAATTGTGGGAGAAGAAGAGAGCGATGAGCAAGATTATCGGTATTGACTTGGGTACAACCAATTCGGTCGTGGCCGTCATGGAGGGCGGCGAGCCGACGGTGATTACCAATTCCGAGGGCGGGCGGACGACGCCTTCGGTCGTTGCCTTCACCAAAGACGGCAATCGTCTGGTCGGACAGGTCGCCAAGCGTCAGGCCGTGACCAACCCCGAAAACACAGTCTATTCAATCAAACGTTTCATGGGACGCCGCGCCGACGAAGTCTCGGAAGAGAAAAAGCAGGTTCCCTACAAGGTGCAGGAGGCGGGCGGCGACGTGCGCATCTTCGCGGGCGGCAAGGACTGGTCTCCGCCGGAGATTTCCGCGATGATCCTGCAAAAGCTGAAGCAGGCGGCGGAAGACTATCTCAACCAGAAGGTTGACAAGGCCGTCATCACCGTCCCCGCGTACTTCAATGACGCGCAACGGCAGGCGACGAAGGACGCAGGCCGCATCGCCGGTCTCGAAGTGATGCGCATCGTCAACGAGCCGACGGCGGCGGCCTTAGCCTACGGCCTCGACAAGAAGAAGGAAGAGACCATCGCCGTGTTCGACTTCGGCGGCGGCACGTTCGACATCTCCATCCTCGAAGTCGGCGAGGGCGTCGTCGAAGTGAAATCCACGAACGGCGACACGCACCTCGGCGGCGACGACATTGACGAGCGCCTCATCGAATGGATCGTCGAAGAGTTCAAGAAGGATCAGGGCATCGATCTGTCGAACGACAAGATGGCTTTGCAGCGCCTGAAAGAAGCGGGCGAAAAGGCCAAGATCGAACTCTCCTCGACGATGGAGACGGAGATCAACCTGCCCTTCATCACGGCGGACGCCTCCGGGCCGAAGCACTTGGTGATGAAACTGACGCGTGCGCGCTTCGAGCAGTTGATTGACGCCATCTTGCAGCGCCTCAAGACCCCGGTCGAGCAGGCGATCAAGGACGCGGGACTCGACGCCAACAAGATTGACGAAGTAGTGCTTGTCGGCGGCTCGACTCGTATCCCGAAGGTGCAGGAGATGGTCAAGGGCATCTTCGGCAAAGAGCCGAACAAGACCGTCAACCCTGATGAAGTCGTCGCCATCGGCGCGGCTGTTCAGGCGGGCGTGCTCTCCGGCGAGAAGACAGACATCCTGCTGCTCGACGTGACGCCTTTGAGCCTCGGCATCGAAACGCTCGGCGGCGTCTTCACGAAACTGATCGAGCGCAACACGACGATCCCGACGCGCAAGTCGGAAATCTTCTCGACCGCTTCCGACAATCAGACCTCCGTGGAGGTGCACGTCCTACAGGGCGAGCGACAGATGGCGGGCGACAATCGCACGCTCGGCAAGTTTCATCTCGTCGGCATCCCGCCCGCACCGCGCGGCATCCCGCAGGTCGAGGTGACGTTCGACATTGACGCCAACGGCATCGTTAACGTCTCGGCCAAAGACATGGGCACGGGGCGCGAGCAGAAGATCACGATCACGTCTTCGTCGGGTTTGTCGAAGGACGAGATTGACAAGATGATGCGCGAGGCCGAATCGCATTCGGCGGACGACCAGCGCAAGCGCGACGAGATCGAGGCGCGCAACCGTCTCGACGGCCTTGTCTATCAGATGGAGAAGACCTTCAGCGAGAACAAAGAGAAGCTTGACGGCGCGACCGCGACGCAGTTGGAGACGGCGCTCGCCGAGTCGAAGAAGGCTCTCGAAGAGGGCGGACTCGACCGCATGAACAACGCCTTCAACGATCTGCAAACTGCTTCGCACAAGCTGGCCGAGGCGCTCTACAGCACCGGCGGCGCACAGGCGGCGGGCGGCGGCGATCAGGC
>JBAVPI010000622.1:0-2794 GCA_049692915.1 Pyrinomonadaceae bacterium | reverse complement strand
CGTTGCGCGCGAGGGCGGTCGGTGGGGAGCGCGAGGGCCGACGGTGCTCCCTCCAGTTGTCGCCTCCAGTAGTCGAGTTGTCGTGCGAGCGTGTCTCCTTGCGCCGTCTCCCGCTGCCATCTCGTGTAGTCGGCATACTGAATCGGCAACTCCGCCAGCGGCGAGGATTGACCGTGCGCGAAAGCCTCGTAGAGTTGAACCAGCTCGCGCACCAGCAAGCCCATTGACCAACCATCGGAGACGATGTGATGCATGGTGAAGATGACGGCGTGGTCGTGCGGCCCCAGCCGCAGCAGACGATGACGCCACAGCGGCCCGCTCGCCAGAACAAACGGCCCGCGCGCCTCCCGCGCAATGTTGACCTGCGCCCAGACGAGTTGCGCCGCCTCCGTCTGCCCGCTCAAATCCACGATGGGCAGGCGCAGCCGACGCGCAGGCCCGACCACCTGCACGGGCTGCTCATCCACCTCGATGAAGGTCGTGCGCAGCATTTCGTGGCGGCGCTCGATCTCGCCGAGCGCCTGCTCGAAGGCAAACAGGTCGAGTGCGCCCTTGAGCCTGAGGGTCGAGCAGATGTTGTAAGCAGGATTGTCGGGTTGAAGCTGGTTGAGCAGCCACAACTGCTCCTGCGCGAAGGAGAGCGGGAAGGTACGCGGTCGTGCGGCCTGCTGCCGCAGGCGTAGCTCCAGCAGCGCGCGCTTCCGCGGCGAGAGTGCGGTGATCCGTTCGGCGACTTGGCTCATGGGGTTTCTACTCAAAGCCTTTGCAGCGATGCGCGGGCCGGACAGGTTGGCGGCACGCAACTAAAAAGCACGCACCGCACGCGCCAGCCGTGCAATCCCTTCCTCGATCTGATCAGGGGGACAATGTGAGAAGTTAAGGCGCATGCAACCGGCCCCGGCGCGCGGGTGCGACTGATGCGACTGAGAGGCGACGAAGGCCGGGCCGGGCAGAAAGGCCACGCGCTCTGTTTCCACGGCGACGCCGAGCAGCCTGACCGTGTCAACGGGGCGGCCCACTTCGACCCAGACGAAGACGCCCGCGCGTGGCTCGCACCAGCACGCCTCAGCCGGAAAATGTTTGGCGAGAGCAGCGAGCATGATGTCGCGGCGCGTGCGATAGGCGCGGCGCAGCCTGTTGATGTGTTCGGGCATTTGGCCCGTCGCGAGATAAGCGTTGACGAGATGATGCGAGAAGGTCGCGGTGTCAATGTCGCTCGCTTCCTTGGCGACCGAGAGGATCGGCACAAGCTCTTCGGGCACGACGAGCCAACCGGCGCGCAAAGCCGGAGCGAGGATTTTCGAGAACGAGCCGACGTAGCAAACCCAACGCTCTTCAAACGCACGCGCAGGCGGCACGCAGGCGTCGTCGTAGGAGAGGAATCCGTAAGCATCATCTTCGACGACGGGGACTCCGTAGGCGGCGGCCAGCCGCGCGAGTTGTAAGCGATCCGCTGCACTCATGCTGACGCCGAGCGGGTTGTGCCCTTCGGTCATCGCGTAGATGAAGGCCGGACGCAAGCCCCCGGCGAGCAGATTTTCAAGCGCCCTCAAGTCCATGCCTCGCCGCGTGTCTGCGGGCACGGTGACGACCTCTGGCCGGAGCGGTTCGATGGCCTGCCTGAACCCCGTGTAGGTCAGTTCGTCGGTGACGACGCAGCCGCCCGGATTCAACAGAACGCGCGCCAGCAGACTCATGCCCTGTTGCGCTCCCGCGGTGAGGAAGACCTGCTCGACGCGGCAGGTCACGCCTCTGAGCGCCATCAACTCTACGACCGATTCCTTCAACGAGCGGAGCGGCGGCGAGTATTGAAGGGCGCGCGGGTCTTCGGCCAGTACACGCGTCGCGGCGCGCGCGAATTCGGCGGCGGGAAAAAGCTCTGCGGCGGGCAGGCCGAGCGCAAATGAGATGACATCGGTGCGCGCAGCCGAAGTCAGCGCCTGTTGCAGCGCCGACGGCTTTGTGGCTTCGGCCCAATCGGCCAGCGGGAGCGTATGGTGGGTGATAACTTCCATGCTCATGATGCTCCTTCTACCAATCGTTGCGGCGCGCCTGTTCGCGCTCGATGGCCTCGAAGAGCGCCTTGATGTTGCCGCCGCCGAAGCCGAGCGCGCCTTTGCGCTGGATGAGTTCGATGAACATGGTGGGGCGGCTGTGGAGCGGGCGACTGAAGATTTGCAACAGGTAGCCGGAGCCGTCGCGGTCGAGGAGAATGCCCAGTTCCCGCAACGCGGAGATGTCTTCATCAAAGTCGCCGACGCGCGCGGCCAACGCGTCGTAGTACGCGCCGGGCGTGTGCAGGAACTCGATGCCGCGTTCGCGGAGCATGCGTGTCTGGGTCACGATGTCGTCACAGAGAAAGGCGATGTGCTGGACGCCGGGGCCGCCGTAGTAATGAATGTACTCTTCGATCTGCGAACGCCGCTTGTTCGGCAAAGGCTCCATGATCGGCAGGCAGATGAGGCCGTTGTCGTTCTGCACAACTTTCGAGTTCATCGCCGTGTACTCGGTCGTCACGTCCTCCTGATGCGACTGCCGGAAGCCGAGCACGTTGTTGTAGAAGTTGATCCAGTAGTCGAGGCTGCCTGCCTCGACGCTGACGGCGACGTGATCAATGGCGCTCAGGCCGAGCGAAGAGGGCGCAAGGCCGGTCGTCAGAGGTTTATAGTGCGGGAGAAAATCGCTCTCCCCTTCGCGCTGGATGAGCGAGTGAACCGTATCGCCGAAAGTGCCGATGACGGCCCGCGTCACGCGCCCCCGCTCATCCTCGATGGCGGAAGGCTCGGCGATGGGA
>JBAVPI010000621.1:0-8396 GCA_049692915.1 Pyrinomonadaceae bacterium | reverse complement strand
ATGTGGGCGCGCTCGTGCGGCGCGTGGCCGGTCTGGAATCGCGCCTCAAGGTGGACGTGACGATTGGCCCCGAACTCGTCGTCAAGGCCGACGGAGATCAGTTGGAGCAACTTCTCATCAACCTTCTGCGCAACGGCGTGGACGCGTCGCTGGAGACGGGCGGCGAAGTCGAAATAGGTTGGGACGGCGGCGGCGCGGGCTTTGAACTGTGGGTCAAGGATGAGGGGCCGGGTCTGGCCGACACGGCGAACCTCTTCGTGCCTTTCTTCACGACGAAACCGGGCGGCACGGGCGTCGGCCTCGTCCTCAGCCGCCAGATCGCCGAAGCGCACGGCGGCACTCTCACGCTTGAGAATCGCCGTGACGGACAAGGCTGCGCGGCGCGCCTGCGTGTGCCGTTGTGAGGGGTGGCAGCGCCGACTCCAATCGTGACCGCGCAACACGGCAACGCGGGCGCTGGCAGCGAGCGCATGACGATTAAGAGATAATGCCCGCGCGCTTCACTTCGCACGACTCGAACACTTCGCACGACTCGAACAGGCGAAAATTTTATCACTGGAGACGAAGATGATTTCCATCCGCAACGTCGAGAAGCATTACAACACCGGCCCGGCTAAGAGTTACGTGCTGCGGCGTATCACCATAGACGTGAAGGAAGGCGAGTTCGTCTCCGTGATGGGGGCTTCCGGTTCCGGCAAGTCAACTCTGCTGCACGTCATCGGCATGCACGACACGGCATGGGAGGGCGAATATTTTTTAGACGGCCAGCCCGTGCACAAACTCGGCAAGAAGGAGCGCGCCGAGTTGCGCAACAAGACCATCGGCTTCGTCTTTCAGAGCTATCATCTGCTCGATCATCTGACCGTCTATGAGAACCTCGAAATCCCTCTCTCTTACCGTGACATCGGCAAGCGCGAGCGTCAGAGTCTCGTCGCCGACATGCTCGACCGCTTCCACATCGTCGGCAAGAAAGACCTCTACCCGACGCAACTCTCAGGCGGGCAGCAGCAACTCGTCGGCGTCGCCCGCGCTCTCATCGCCGGCCCCAAACTGCTCCTCGCCGACGAGCCGACCGGCAACCTCCATTCGAGTCAGGGACAGGAGATCATGGAACTGTTCAAGCGACTCAACGACGAAGGCACGACCATCGTGCAGGTGACTCACTCGGAACAGAACGCCACTTACGGAAGCCGCATCGTCAAGCTGGAAGACGGTTGGCTCGTTAATGAATAAAAGGCCGTTTGTTGATTCCGTGTTTGTCGAAACAACCTGCGGCGAAACTGCGGCCATCGCTGATTCGCTCTCCGCAATCTTTTAATTTCTTCACAACTTTCGCGCACCACAGCGTGCAAAGCGGCCCGCGTGCGAGGCGGGCGATGAACTTTCCTTCGCCGCCGTCGCCGTGGCTTTTGCGCGTTCGTCGCCTTCGTGCGTTAAACTGCAATTGAGATGATTATCCTGCCGGAATCCGACGAAGAATTGCTGCGCGAGTGCGAGGTGGATACGTTCCGCGCGAGCGGCCCCGGCGGCCAGCACGTCAACAAGACGGAGAGCGCCGTCCGTCTCCGGCACACGCCTTCGGGCGTCGTCGTCACTTCGCAGCAGGAGCGCAGCCAGCACCAGAACAAGGCTCTGTGCCTCAAGAAACTCCGCGCCAGAATCGAGAAGCTCAATCACCGTCCCGCCGCACGCGTGCCCACGCGCACGACGCGCGCGGCAAAGAATCGCACGCTGGAGGTGAAGGCGCGTCGCTCGCGCGTGAAGCGTTTGCGCGCGAAACCGTCCGACGATGAATAAGCCGGGCAATTAGCAGGCATGACGACGAGCGGCAAGCGTCAGGGGCGTCTGTTGCGACTTAACGCATGCTAAGATGTCCGGGCAGAGAGAGAGGGGAACGCGCAATCATGATAACTGTCGCCAATCGCATTTACGTCACACGCGAATACGCCGAAGCCTTCGAGGCGAGATTCCGCGACCGGGCCGGACTTGTTGATAAGATGCCCGGCTTCATCTCCAACCGGGTGCTCCGGCCCGTCAACGAAGGCGACCCTTATGTGGTCTTCACCGTCTGGAACAGCCGTCAGAATTTTCTCGACTGGGTGCGCTCAGACGAGTTCGTGAAGGGCCACGCGCAGTCGGGCACGCTGCCGAAAGAGGCGTTCGCCGGGCCGAATGCGCTGGAGATGCACGAGGTCATACAGGATTCGTCCCGTCCCGATTTGGAGCCTGAGCCTGCGGGCGGCCCGTTCAGGATGCATTAGTCTCGGTGAACACGCCATGAGCGTGTTCACCATCTTTCGCGGATTCATGCTGACGCTCCTCAACATCTCAAACTTTGCCCTCATCAGCGAACTGAGGGTCGAGTTCGACGGCGGACTCAATCTGCTCACCGGCGAGACCGGTTCGGGGAAGTCCATCATCGTTGACGCGCTCGGCGTGCTCATCGGCGGGCGCTTCTCCCCGGACGTGGTTCGCGCCGCCGCCACGCACGCTTCCGTCGAGGGACTCTTCACGCTCGGCCAGCACGCGGAGGTTGAAGCACTGCTCGCGGAGGCCGGACTCGAAGCGCATGGCGGCGGCGAGATCGAACTCGTCATCCGTCGCGAACTGTCGAATCGCCGCAGCCGGATTTTCGTTAACAACAAACTCGCCACCGTCACGCTCCTGAACAAACTGAGGCCGTTTCTCGTGGACATACACGGGCAGGGCGATCAGCAGACGCTCTTTGATCCGGGCACGCATCTCGAACTTCTCGATTCGTTCGCGGGGCTGACGGAGGCGCGGCGCGAGTTGGCCGCGCGCTACGGGCGTTGGTCGCAACTCAGGCGCGAACTCCAAAGTCTGAGCCGGGACGAGGCCGAAAAGCTGCGCCTGACGGACACGCTGCGATTTCAGGTCGGCGAGTTGGAAGCGGCGCAACTCGTCGCGGGCGAGGAAGAATCTTTGGAGGCGGAGCGTCGCCGCTTGAACAATCTGGAGAAGCTGACGGCGCTTTGTGCCGACGCGTGCGACGTGACGTATGAGCAGGATGATTCGACCGTCGCGCGGCTCAGCCAGTTGGAGCGGCAGATCGCCGAGTTGTCGAAGTACGAGGCCGAGTACGGCAACTATATCGAAGGCATCAAAAGCGCTCGCTCGCTGCTCGAAGATTTTTCGCTGACCCTGCGCGAATTTGCGAATCGCCTGACATACTCGCCCGCGCGTCTCGCGGAAATTGACGGGCGGCTCGTGGAGATCGCGCGCCTGAAACGCAAGTACGGCGGCTCAATCGAGAGCGCGCTCAAGCACCTGAACGATGCGCGCGAGCGCCTCAGCCAACTCGACCGCTCGGACGAACTGATGCAGGAGTTGTCCGCCCAACTGGCCACAGCCCGCGCCTCGTATCTCGACACAGCCTTCGACATTCAACGCGAGAGGCTGAAGACGGCGCGCAGACTCAAGCGTTCCGTCGAGTCTGCGCTCAAGGAAGTGGCGCTTGAGCACGCACGCTTCGAGGCGCGCGTGACATCGCCCGCCGAGGCGGAGTTGCGCGCGGGCGACTCCGCGAACGATTTCGACGCGCGCGGCGTGGACGCCGTCGAGTTCTACTTTTCGGCGAACCCCGGCGAGCCAACGCGCCCGCTCTCCAAAGTCGCTTCGGGCGGCGAGGCTTCGCGCCTGATGCTCGTGCTCAAAACCATCGCCAGCCCTTCGCGTTTCCCGCGCACCATCGTCTTCGATGAAGTGGACGCAGGCATCGGCGGCGGCGTCTCCGAAGCGGTCGGTTTCAAGCTCAGGGCGCTCTCGCGCTCAAGTCAGGTCTTGTGCGTGACGCATCAGGCGCAGATCGCGAAGTTCGCCGACACGCACATCCGCGTGGACAAGCGGGGCGTCGAGGGACGCACTGAAGTGTACGTGGAAAGGCTCGACAGCCGACGGCGCGTTGACGAGATCGCGCGCATGTTGACCGGCGCGAAAATTACAGACGCCGCACGCCGCCATGCCAGAGAAATGCTCAAAGCGGTGTAGAGAAATTCCGGCCATAAGTCGCGGCGCATCGCGCGGGCCGGAACTCCGCGCAGCGGTTGGCCTGTCGTTTGCTAACATCATGCGAACAGAAGATAGTAATGATTTGATTGAGTACGTTTCCGCGAAGTGAAGAGAATGATTAAAGCCCGTTTCGCTTTCTTCCTGCCGACTCTGTGCGTGCTGCTGTTGCTGCTGTCCCACGGCGCGCGGGCGCAAAACGTGCGGCCCGTCACCGGGGCGCGCAACGCGACTCGAGCAGCCAACACACTGACCGGCGTCTATCGTATAAATACGGCGCGGAGCGACCGCCTTTATCCGGTCGTGGCGGGCGCGTCGAGCAGCTTGCCGTTCGCCGAGCAGCAGCGCTTCTTCATTGATCTGACCATCAGGCTCACGCCGCCCGACCAACTCGCCATCGAGCGACGCGGCGACACCATCAACATCGCTTCCTCGCGCGCGCCTCGCACGTCGTTTCAGGCCGACGGGAGCGAGGTGTCGGAACGCACATCGGAAGGTGCAACGCGCGTCAAAGCCGTCATGCTCGGCGACGAACTGGTCATCACTTCGCGCTCCGACGCGGGCGAGACTTACAGGGTCACGTTCGCGTCGCTCGAAGGTGGCCGTGGCCTCGTCGTCACGCGCCACATCGGCACTAAGGAATTGAGTCAGCCGGTGATCATCCGTAGCATCTACGATAAAATTTCCAGCGTCGCGCAATGGAGCATCTATGGCGAGCCGGAGAGTCGTCCGTCGTCGGCGACGGCGCGACCCGTCATCGCCTCGGTGACGAACGAGTCTTCCCCGGAGACGGCGGAGCGCGGCGCGGCGAATGATTTGCGCACGATGCTCGGCGAGTGGGTGGCGGCGACCAACGCGCGCGACATTCGTCGGCAGATGGGTTTTTATCTGCCGCGGCTGGAAGCTTTCTACCTCCAGCGCAACTTCCCGAAGGGCGGCGTGCGCGCCGAGAAAGAGCGTGTGTTCGCGCGCGCGCGGAGCATCGCCATCCGCGCCGACGAGCCGGAAATTCTGTTTCGCAATTCGGGCGGCGTCGCCGTCATGCGATTCCGCAAGAGCTACGCCATCGAGGGCGGGCCGGAGAGTCGGCGCGGCGAAGTGGTTCAGGAGTTACGCTGGCTGCGCACCACGGAGGGTTGGAAAATCTTCAGCGAGCGAGACGTGCGCGTGATTCGCTAATCCGGTTAACCGCCGGGACGGGGCGCGCGCATCCAACTGAAGGAAGAAAAAAAGCCGTACCCGTCGCGGACGAAATCCCCGTCACGGGCGAAGTCAAACGTGCGCCGGTCTTGGCATGGCCGCGCGTCAATCTTGTAAATGCTGTCCAACCCGTTACGACAAAGGAACAATAGATGAAACCCGTAAGGTTGATGAGCGCGGCGCTGGCCGTGCTGCTCATGCTGACGACGTTCTCGCCCGCAGCACGCGCCGACGAGGGCATGTGGACTTTCAACAATCTGCCGCGAACGGAGATCAAGCGTCGCTACGGCTTTGAGGTGACGGACGAGTGGGTGCGTAAAGCGCGCATGGCGACGGTGAGATTCCCGAACGGGACAGGCTCGTTCGTCTCGTCCGAAGGGTTGGTGCTGACGAATTATCACATCGTCGAGGACGCCGTCGGCGAGTTGAGCACGGCGCAGAAGGACTATGCCAAAGAGGGTTTCGTGGCGCACTCGCGCGGCGACGAGTTAAAGCTCCCGAACGTCGAACTCAATCTCTTGATGAGCATCGAAGACGTGACCGCGAGCGTTAACGGTGCGGTCAAGCCGGGTATGTCCGATGTCGCGGCAGCCGAAGCGCGCGGGGCGGAGATCAGCCGCATCGAAGCCGCTTCAACCGCCGCGACCAGCCTGCGTTCGGATGTCGTTACGCTTTATCAGGGCGGCCAGTACAATCTCTACCGCTACAAAAAATACGGCGACGTGCGCCTCGTCTTCGTGCCGGAGTTTCAGACGGCCTTCTTCGGCGGCGATCCTGATAATTTTAACTTCCCGCGCTACAACCTCGACATGGCGCTCGTCCGCGTCTATGAGGGTGACAAACCCGTGCGCCCCGAAAGCTTTTTCCGCTGGTCGAAGACCGGCGTCAGGGAGAACGATCTCGTCTTCGTGACGGGCAGCCCCGGCACAACGCAACGACTCAACACGGTCGCACACCTCAAGTTTTTGCGCGACACGGGCATCCCTCTCCTGCTCGCCATGCTTGAGAGTCGCCGCGACGCGCTCCAGCCTTACATGGCGCAGGGCGACGAACAGACGCGTCGCGGGCAGAACGAATTGAACTACGCGGAGAATTTCATCAAGGTCTATAAGGGACAACTCGAAGGCTTGCGCACTCGCTCGCTCATCGCGCGCAAGAGTCGTGACGAAGCGGCGCTCCGGCGCTTTGTCTCTGCCGACGCGCGACGGCGCAAGGAGTACGGCGACGCTTGGGATTCAATCGCCCGCGCCCGCGCGAGCCTCGCGTCTTACGAGCGCGACCGCCGTTTCCTCGGCGGACTCTCGCTGACGGACAACGGCGCGGCCTTTAACTCGCCGCTCTTCAATTACGCGCGCACCCTCGTGCGGCTCGCCGACGAAGGCTCGAAGCCCGACGCCGAACGCCTCCCGGAATATGCGAACGCACGGCGCGCGTCGCTCGAACTCGCGCTCTTTTCGCCCGCGCCCGTTTACGACGACTTCGAGACGATGAAGCTCGCCGCCTCGCTGACGCTGATGCGCGACACCTACGGCGCGACCAACCCGCTCGTGCGCAAAGTCCTGAACGGCAAGTCGCCGGAGGCGCGTGCCGCCGAACTCATCGCGGGAACGAAGCTCAAGGATGTGGAGTTTCGCAAGAGTCTCGCGGCGAATGGGGCGAGCGCCGTCGCCGCATCGAACGACCCGCTGATCGCGCTTGCGCGAAGCATAGACGCAGAGGCGCGCACGGTGCGCAAGCGTTACGAAACGGAAGTGATCGGCGTCGAGCGCACGGCTTACGGCAAGATCGCACGCGCCCTTTTCGAGAAGGAGGGCACGGGCCTTTACCCGGACGCGACCTTCACGCCGCGCCTCTCTTACGGCGCGGTCAAGGGCTACATGGAGCACGGCAAGCGCGTCGCGCCCTTCACGAACTTCGCCGGACTCTACGCCCGCGCCGAGAGTCACAAGTACATCTTCCCGTATCACCTTGCGCGGCTGTGGACGGATAAGAAGGGCGCGCTCGATCTGCGCACGCCCTTCAATTTCGTCGCGACGAACGACATCACCGGCGGCAACTCCGGCTCGCCTTCATTCAACAAAAAACTCGAACTCGTCGGACTCATCTTCGACGGCAACATCGAATCGCTCGTCGGCAATTTTTATTACGACGAGACGGTCAACCGTTCCATCTCAGTGGACTCGCGCGGGATGCTCGAAGTGCTGCGCAAACTCTACGGCGCGAACGAGGTCGCAAGTGAGTTGACGAGATAACGACGACGCGCACAAGTTGTCGGTAGAAATAGAGAGAGCCGTTCTCATTAGCTTGAGAACGGCCCTCTCTGTTTTGGAGCCGTTTGCGATTCATCATGCTCCGTCCGCAGGTCAGTTCAATTCGTCTATCCGATTCCTCTCGACGGCGCGCGTCGCCATATCGCCGCAGGCGCGAACCATCAGACCGAGTTGCGCGAAACGTTCGTCCGTCGTGAAGCCCTGCCGGTAACGAAAATAAATTTGTTGCACGATGACGGCAATTTTGAGTAGCCCGAACGCGTAATAGAAAACCACATCGCTCAGGTCACGACCGCTCAGGCGCGCGTAAAGCTCGACCACCTCGCGGCGTTTCAAACTTCCCGCAAGTGCCGTCAGCCCGAACCCCGCGCTTCTCCATTCTTCCGGGTCGTCGGCGTCAATCCAATAAGCGAGACTTGTCCCGAAGTCCATCAGAGGATCGCCGATGGTCGCCATCTCCCAATCGAGCACGGCGACGACGCGCGATAAATCGTCGGGCGCAAAGACCACGTTATCGTACTTGAAATCGTTGTGAATGAGCGCGCGTCCCGCATCAACGCGCGCGTGTTCGGCGAGCCGGCGCGCGAGGTTTTCTATTTCGGGCACGTCGTCCGTGCGCGCGGCGTAGTATCTCTTCGTCCAGCCTTCGATCTGGCGCGCAACGTAGTTGCCGGGCCGCCCCAACTCGCCCAGACCCGCCGCGAGATAATCAACATTATGTATCTCGACGAGGCTCTCGACGAACGATTCGGAGAGGCGACGCATGAGCGGCGGCGGCAACTCCAAGCCTGCGGGCGTGTGCGAGCGCAGGATGATGCCGCGCACTCGCTCCATGAGATAAAAGGGCGCGCCGAGCACCGTTTCGTCTTCGCAGTAGAGAATGGCGCGCGGAACTTTTGC
>JBAVPI010000620.1:0-10297 GCA_049692915.1 Pyrinomonadaceae bacterium | reverse complement strand
GCTCGCGGGCGTTTCTTCGACCGGCCCCGACGCGGGCACAACCTCCAACAGCGAATGATTATCGGTGAGCAGATACTGTTTGACGGCCTCTCTTATCCCGTCGGCGGTGACTTCGAGATAGCGCGCGAGTTCGGTGTTGAGGAGGTGCGGGTCGCCGTCGTAGAGCGCGTATTCGGCGAGACGCTGTGCGCGATAGATCGTGGTCTGCCGCCCACGCGCCGCGTCGTTGAGAAGCGTGTTGCGCAGCTTCTCCATCTCTTCGGCGGTCGGCCCCTCGTCGGCGAGTCGCTTGATCTCGTCGTTGATGGTCGCGCGAATTTGCCCGGTCGTCTGTCCCGGCTTCGGGATGGCGAAGATATAGAGCGAAGACGGGCCGCGCCGCTCGCTGATGCCGCCCTGTATGCCGATGACGGACTCTTCGCCTTTGACGAGCTTGAGATAGAGGCGCGAGCTATCGCCGTCGAGCAAGAGGTCGCTGCCGAGGTTGAGCGGATAGTAATCGGGCGTGCGGCGCGCGGGCGCTTTCCAACCGATCATCAGCGCGGGCAACTGCGCGAAGCGGTCGTAATAAATTTCCTGAAGGGCGGCGACTTCCTCAGGCTCAGTAACATCGGCGGGCGGCGGGGCGGGCTGGCGCGAAATGCCCGCGAAGTATTTCTCCACGAGCGAGCGCGCCTCCGTGGAATCGAAGTCGCCGACGACGGTCAGCACGGCGTTATTGGGCGCGTAGTAAATACGAAAAAATTCCTGTATGTCTTCGATGGTCGCGTCGTCCAAGTCTTCCATCGAGCCGATGGTTGAGTGAGCGTTAGACGCATTCTTATAGATGAGTTCGTTCAGGCGAAGAAAAGCGTTCGAGTAAGGGCGGTTGTCATAGTTGAGTCGCTTCTCTTCTTTGACGGCCTCGCGCTGGTTGTCGAGATTCTCCTGCGTCACCTTCAGTGAACGCATGCGGTCGCTCTCCAGCCAGAGGGCGAGGGGAAGTTGGCTGGCGGGCAGCGTCTCGAAATAGTTGGTGCGCTCGGTGGAGGTCGTGCCGTTCATCGTCCCGCCGTTGTTGAAGATGTACTGGAAGTGCCCGGCCTTCGGCACGTTCTCAGAGCCTTGAAACATCATGTGCTCGAAGAGGTGCGCGAAGCCGGTGCGTCCCTCCCGCTCGTTGCGCGAGCCGACATCGTAATAGACGGCCACGGAGACGACGGGCACTGAATGGTCTTCGCTGAGGATAACGCGCAGGCCGTTCTCAAGCGCGAACTGTTCGACGGGGACGGGCGGCAGCGTGAAGGTTGTTGACAAAAAGTTGACCTCAATAGATGTTGAAATTGTATTCAAAGAGGGCGCGTTGCGAAACCCGGCGGTCGTCCTTGATGGCCGGAGTGAACTTAATCTTCCGCGCCGCCTCAATCGCCGCTTCGCTGACGCCTTCGGGCAGTCCCTTGATGACCTTCACCTCGCCGACTTTACCCGACGCGAGAAGCACGACGCTCACACGGACGACGCCCTGAACTCGCTCCGCGCGCGCCTGTCTCGGAAAGACCGGCTGGGGCTTACTGAGAATGACGGCTTTGCAAGTCACCTCGCGGCCCGTGTAAATCTTGTCGTCGGCTTCGCTAGCCGTAGGGCGCGACGCGTGACAGGGTTCTCTGTTCTGGCCGTGGCCCGGCCCGACCTGCGCGCGTGCATGACCGGCGGCGGCCAGACAGATTGCCAGAAAGAGCAGACATCGCATCTCGAACCTCGACATAAAATCGCCGTGCGCCTTAACGCGCCACTTTCACGTGCAGCGCCGCGGGCCGCCTTCTTAAGGCTGCGGGGGCATATTGATGATGCCTCGCAGTTCGGCGCGCAGGCGTTCGATCTCTGAGAGCTTTTGCTCGACGCGCCCGAAGAGATCGGTCTGCGATTTGATGCCTTCGTCAATGAGAAATGCGGCGGCCTCGGCACGCGTGCGAAAGACTCCGGCCTGCACGAGTTGTTCGAGCCGTTCCTGCGCCTCGTGTGAAAGCTTCACGGCCACGACATAGTCGTCCTTGGCCGAAACGGCACGCTCGATGGTGCGGCTGATGTCGCGCCCGATGGAGGAGAGCGATTCGGGAAGGCGCGTCAGCGTCTCACGCAGGGAGGAAGAAAGGCGCTCGCGGTCAACGTGCGTCGCGTCATCTATGTCGTCGTGCAACATCAGGTCGTCAACCGGCTCCAGAGAATTCGGGGGGGGGCTATTATAAGGGTCGTTCGGATTGCTCATGCTGCTTTCTGTCTCCTTGTGGCTTCCTGACGGCCGCCGTCTCCTGCCGCTCAAGCGGGCGCGCGATTAATTTTTACGGAAACAATCTGGAAGCATTCTACGGACGCGCCGAAACGAGCGTCAAGCGCGACCGCCTGAATGCTTCCGGCGCACGGGTTTTTCATCGCCTCGGTGCGCAACCTTGCCGCTCTCCGGCTCATCCATTACACTACATCAGCTTGGCCTCTCCGGCGGTTAAATGTCACGACATGGCGCGCACAGAGTTTGAGGGCGCGCAAGACTTATCCCGCGACTTGCACTTAAAGAGGTTTCACTCCGTGAAAATCAGATTCTCGAACGCCCTCGCGACGCCGCTGCTGCTGCTCGCGCTCCTGCTTCCCGCCTTCGTCTTCGCTCAACAGGGCACGACGCCTCCAGCCCGACGCGGCGAGATTGATCGCGGCGCTACGTCAGGCCCGACGGGGCCTGCGAGTCGCACGCGCCGCCCCAGACTCAATGCCACGGAAGGCGTCGAGGGTGACGTGGCCGAGGCTTTGACCGTCATTCAAGAGTCTTACGTTGACGGCGGCAAACTCGACTACAACAACGTCTTCAAGTCTTCGATCATCGGCATGCTGCGCTCGCTCGACCCGCACTCGAATTATTACGACGCGAAAGAGTTCGAGGAGCAGCGGGCCGACTGGCGCTCGGAATACTACGGCATCGGCGCGACCATCGGCGACCGGAAGATGGGCGAGGCGACGAACACCTATGTGCTTTCGACCTTCGAGGCAACTCCCGCCTACCGCGCCGGACTGCGCTTCGGCGACCGCATCATCGAGATTGACGGATTGACCGTGCAGGGCAAGCCTTCCGGCGAGGTGCGCGATCACCTGCGTGGCCCGCGCGGGACGACCGTGAAGGTGACAATCGAGCGCGCCTCCACCGGAAATCGCGAGACGGTCGAGATCACGCGCGACGCCGTCGCGCAGCCCACTGTGCCCGACGCCTACATGATTCGCCCCGGCATCGGGTACATAGACCTGAGGCGCGGCTTCAACTACACGACCGCCGACGAGTTTATCTCCGCGCTCGACGACCTGCGCTCAAACGGCGCGACTTCTTACGTCGTTGACCTGCGAGACAACGGCGGAGGCATACTCGATCAAGCCGTGAAGGTGGCGGAAAGATTTCTCGCGAACGGTCAGACCATCCTGACGCAGAGGGGACGCGGCGCGCGCGGCGTTGAGCGCGAATACAAATCGGAGAATCGCAACCCGGACAATTCGCCGCTCGTCGTGCTGGTCAATCGCGGCACGGCCTCTGCCTCGGAAATCGTCGCGGGCGCGCTACAAGATCACGACCGCGCGCTGATCATCGGCGAAACCAGCTTCGGCAAAGGTCTCGTCCAGAGCATTATGCCGCTCGATTACGGCACTGCTCTGACACTCACGACCTCGAAATATTACACGCCGTCGGGCCGCCTCATTCAGCGCGACTATTCCAACACGAGTTTTTACGACTACATCTACCGTGGCGGCATCGGCGCGCAGGACGACACGAAGATGGCGAAAGATGTGACGCAGCCGAAAGGCCCCGCGAGCCATACAGACACGGGCCGCACCATCTACGGCGGCGGCGGCATCACGCCCGACGAGCCGTCGAAGGCGCGCACGTTGGGACAGGTTCAGTTGCGCTTCATTGACCCCGTGTTCTTCTTCGCGCGCGAACTCGTCAACGGTCGTGTCGCGGGCTTTGAGGACTTCAAGATTCAGAGGCAGGCCGATTTCAACCACAACCTTGTGGCAGACGACTACGCCGTGAACGACCGCCTGTTCAAAGCCTTCAAGGATTTCGTCGTGGGCAAAGGCGACGCCTTCAAGCTGACGGATGCGCAACTCGAACGCCAGCACGAGTTCATCGCGCGGCAATTGCGCTATGACCTTGCGACGGCGGCCTACGGCTCCGTCAAGGCGACGCAGGTGCTCATCGCGGACGACCCGCAGTTGACCAAAGGCATCGAGGTGCTGCCGCGCGCGCGCGAACTCGCGACGGCGGCCATGCGCGGTCGCAACCCGCCGCAGAGGTCTTTCGAGTAGACGGGTTTCAAGTTCTAAAATCAAGAGGGGACGCTTCCCGTGCGGAAAGCATCCCCTCTTGATTTTAGAAGCTCACTTTCGTGGCAGTCGACGCCCCGCGTTAACCCTGTAGTTCGCCGGATGCCGGATCACGACGGACGGCGGCTTTGTGAATTCGCGACGACGCGCAATCGGAGAGGGGTTCCCCGGAACACCTGCGCCAACGGCTCGCAAGAGGACGTGAGGTCGAACGCTCGCCGCGCGCCATGCTCGACTTCGGGCAGGAATGAGGTCGTGCGAGACGGGTGGCGCGAAACGCTTGCGCGCCGAAACGTTGCCTGTGTTCCGGGGCCTGCACCCTTCCGGGAGACTTGAAACTTACGCGCGGCGCTCAGGTCTGGTAAGCCATCCCGCGCACCTCGCGCCTGCGCCAGACGGCCAGCACCGCCCCCATGCAGAGGAATCCGACGAGGTGATAACCGTTGCTGATGAGGTAGAGGCCGAGTGGTCTCGACTCGAACAAGACGGTCTCAAGATTAGTCGTCAGGACGAAGCCGAGCCACAGCCAGAAGCCGACCTTCACGCCGTCGCCAATCGTCTCCGCGCCGACGTATTTGACGAAGTGTGCCAGCACGTATGCGAGGAGAAGGGAATTGAGCAACGCGAACGCGATCACCTTCCACTCGCCCGCGGCCTGCAAGGCGGCGAGTTCGTCCGGCGTCCAACGCATCAGCGTGATGAATTGGTTGGCGAACAGAAGAGGCGAGTACCACAACGCGCCGAGCAGCCAGTAGGCGAGCGCCGCGACGACGACCGCCGTGTGTTTGATCTTCATCTCTGCGCCTCCTGACACGAAAGTGCGTTGCGTTTTTGTGCGTGGCCAACGGCGCGGGCGGATTGACGAACTCGTGCGCGTGCCATTTCATCGCCGCGCCGCTCGTTTGTCGCCGCATAGCCGCTGATGACCGAGACGGCCCAGACGACGACGAAAAGCAACAGGACGGCGATGACGAGGGAGAGACGGATTTTCATCTTGATGCTCCTTCGAGTTTGAAGGCGGAGCGTTTGGGCTTCCGCCCTCATGACAAATAAAACGGGCGAGGTGTGGCGCGGACGAAGCGCGGCGAGATTACGGCGACTTGAGAATCGTCAGTCGTGCGCGCCCTTCAACGTAATGAGCGAGATGGTCGCGCCGGACGGGTCGTTGATGACGCTGAAACGTCCCACGTCGGGGATGTCGGTCGGCGGGACGCAAACCTTGCCGCCGAGTTCCGTGACGCGCAGGGCCGAAGCGTCCACGTCTTCAACCGCGACGTAAGGCATCCAGTGTGAAGGTGCTCCGCCGTACTCCGGCCCCATTTTGTAGATGCCGCCGACGTGTTTGTCGCCGACGATGATCTCCGTGTAGGCCATCGAACAGGCAGCGTCGTCGTCGCCCCCTTTGAGCGTCCAGCCGAGCAGTTCGGCGTAGAATTTTTTGGCCGCAACGTCGTCCGTCGTGCCGAGTTCGTACCAGCAAAAGCTGCCGTGTGCGGGCATGGAGTGTTGTTCACCCATCGCATTTTCTCCTTGAGATTCAGGTTAGAAGGACGCCGGATACGTCCGCGTGCGACTCTTCCGGCGCATGCTTAAAAAGAGCCTTACCCTGCGAGGATTGCGAAAAGTAGAAAAGAAAAAGGTGAGCCTTCCCTGCAACAGAAAAACTCACCTTTCAAACCACCCCTTGCTCGTAACTTGTCTTGCGTCGGGCCTATTTGTGTTCCATGTTAAATAACGTTCGGCTCTTAGTGTGCGGAGAGCCATTCGCTGAATAGTGCTGCTTCTTCCATCTTGCCGCTCCAGCGGGCGCGGTTCTTGCCCGTGAGCGCCATCACCATCGCCTGATGCTGACCGGCGCGGTCGCCGAGGCGCTCGAAATAGTTGTAGAGGCGATCAATCTTCTGCACGGACTCGCGCGAAGCCTCCACGTTTTTGAACGACAGCACGTTGCGGAAAAAGCGCGAATAGACGTTCTGCTCCTTCGCCGTCGTCGTGTAGAGATCGAAGTAGCCGGTGATCAACCCGGCACTCTGTAAGACCTGCGCGACGTATGAAGGCCGCGCCTTCACCTGCCGCACGATGTCTGCGATGTCGTTCGTGCCCGCTTCGTAGAGAGAGAGAATCTGCTCTTTCTTCGAGCGGTGCTCGGCCAGTTCGTCCGTGACCTGTTCGTCACGCGTCAACGGTTCAACCGCCGCCGCAGTGCGCGGCTCGTCGGCGTACTCAAGCTCGAACGAAAGCGGCTGCGAATTTTCCTGAATCAATTCTTCGGTCGTCATTTCTCAACCCCCTTTTGAGCGTTTGTGAAGACGCCCCCGGCCCGTTTTGCCTAACCCGAAACTCCCCTTGACTCGTGGATGTTTGCGCGTTCGGGTCAAAAGGCGTCTTCACTTGCGCTTCCCCTCGGACAAGTCTTAGCTGGCGCGTCGCATCTCGTTCGCCACGCCTTCATGCTGCGCCTTCTTGAGGTGGTCAATGAAGGTGGAGGCGGCGCGCTTCGACAACTCCTCGGTGCGGCAACGCAGAGTCTGCTGGCACTCTTCCTCTGCATCCACGTTGGCCTCGCGCGCGAGGGCGCGGATCATGCCGAGTTGTTTCGGCGTGACGAGGTCGGCCATGGATTTCGCGAGCGGGTCGCGCGGAAAGTCGCCCGCCTGCGGCCCTGCGCCAGTCGTCTCGATAACGTCGGATTCGCGCTGGTAGAGGTCGCGCGCGATGCCGAACTTGATGGCGGCGCGCTTCAAAGCATCGTGCTCGGCCTTCTTGATGCCGGTCTCGTTGTCGGCAGTGCCCGTGCCGACGCCCTCGCGCGTGACGCCGTCAATCGTGATCGCACAGGTGACGGCCACCATGTCGCCGATCTGGACGATGCCGCGCACGGAGTGCGACCACGCGGGCGCGACGCGGTCGAGCAGGTCTGCGACCGTGTGCCACTCGATGTACTCGACCATGTGCTTCTGGCCGTTGCGATCCGTCCAACCCTCGCGCGTCTTGACGAGGCGCGGGTCAACGGGCTGGCGCTGCACGCGCAGCGGGTTGGTGAAGGCCATCGGGACGACCGGCGCGCTCGCCATTGAAGCGCTCGTCGCGGGCGCGCTCGTCCGCGCGGCGTCGTACTCCTCAGCCGTGATGAAATCCTGTTCGTCGCCCGTCTCTTGGACGTGTGCGGTTGCTTGTCTCTGACTCATGTCGTGCTCCTCTTCGTGTTTGTGTTTCGCAAGCGAACGCTGGGGAGCCGCTTCGGCGAGAGGTTCTTGAACCTCCGACGCATGCGTCTCCGGCTGCTCGTTCTGCTCCCGTGCGAAGCGCGGCGTTTTGCGCGGGACGACCTTTTCGGTCGCCTCGACAGCAGCCTCGACGCGCTTCTCGGATGCGTCTAGGGGTTTCGTGTTGGGCGTCTCAATCGCAACGCTCGTCGGTTGTGCCGCAGCAGTCGTTTCAGCCGCGGGCTTCGTCGTCGGCTGTTTCGTGACAGCCTCGGAACTCTTGTTCAAAAGCGAGTGCTTGACGGCGAGGATGTGTTCGCAACGGAAGCTCGCTTCGGTCGCCGACCCTTCCTCGAACTCAAGGCAGGAGCAGCGCACCTTGCCCGACTCGTCGCGCCACACTTCGTAACTCGAACGACGCCCGCGCAAAGAAGGGGTCGTGACGCGGAAGCGGTCGCCCTCGCGGTTGACCAATCCCATCGCGGCGATTCCTTGCGCGCGCTTGTCGCGCATGATCGTTTTTTTGTCGAGAACGGCTGCCATTGTTTTTTACCTCCGTCAAACTCTTCTATTAAGCCGCGCGCTCGGCGGGCATTTCCGTGTACGTCTCAACGGCCTTCGGCTGCTGAATCGAACTGGCCGCAGCCGCGCGCTCCTGCAAACGCTGTTCGAGGTCTATGACGCGCGCCT
This sequence comes from Pyrinomonadaceae bacterium, assembly GCA_049692915.1. GTDB lineage: Bacteria > Acidobacteriota > Blastocatellia > Pyrinomonadales > Pyrinomonadaceae > JAIVJG01. The sequence goes on along the minus strand of JBAVPI010000620.1, from coordinate 2,060 downwards.
CTAACTCTTCCACGCGCCGGCCCTGCCGGTAGACCGTCTTGAACAGGCTGTCGAATGTTTCCCAGATGTGCTCGGTCGTCACGTTTTCGGCTCCTTTGTCACCACAGATACGGCTCACTGAAAACCGCTCTGTTTCATACGTGAAACAGTGTACCACGGGTTTCGTTTTGTTGCAAGCATAAAACAAAGTCTTGCATCTGGGATTTTCCTGTGTTATGTTCGGGCTGTAAGTGACGGCGCGGGAGTCCGCCTGTAGGCGGGCCGAAGCGTCGCGAAGGAGGCCGAAAAGATGACGGAAAATGGAAAAAGCTTTGTAAATACGGTGGAATTGGGGCGAGCCATTCGTCGCAAGCGTGAAGAGATGGGCCTGAGTTTGCGCGATGTCGCGGATGAAACAAGCGTCTCGGCCTCGACGCTCTCGCGCATCGAGAACGGCACGGGCAAGCCCGACGCCGACAACATCGCGCGTCTCATGAACTGGCTCGACATGCCGATGGAGCGCGTCATGGGCGCACGCCGCGAGGACGGCGACGATTCGACGAAAGCGGTCGTTTACTTCCCGCACGAAGCCACGCCCGACATCGTCGAAGCGCACCTGAGAGCCGACCGCAACCTCTCGCCGGAGACCGCCAAGGCGCTCTCCGAACTCTTCCGCGTCGCTTACACGCAGTTCAGCGCCCCCGGCTCTGACACACGCGGGCGCAAGAATCGGAAGTAGCTGCCAGCAAAAGTTTCAGAATTGGATTTTAAGACGTAGGCGCTCGGCACAAGGATGGGTCGAGCGCCTTTCTCATTATGCCATCGCATGAGAAGCAGTTTGGTTGCAGATGGAATGCATCAATTCAGATAAGCATCAGATAAGCAAAGGAGAGAACCATGTCTAACGAAGTGAAAGCTATTCCGGAGGGCTACCACAGCCTGACTCCGTACATCGTCGTCAACGACGGGGCGCGCGCCATAGAGTTTTACAAGCAGGCGTTCGGAGCGACGGAGTTGTTTCGCATGGACGCGCCGGGCGGGAAGATCGGCCACGCCGAAATCAGGATCGGCGATTCCAACATCATGCTCGCCGACGAGCACCCTGAGATGAACGCGCGCAGCCCGCAGACGCTCGGCGGCTCGCCCGTGAGTCTCATGCTCTACGTCACGGACGTGGATGCAACCGTGGGCAAGGCGGTCGAGGCGGGCGCGAAACTGACACGGCCCATCGCGGATCAGTTCTACGGCGACCGGACGGGCGGCATCGAAGACCCCTTCGGCCACGCTTGGTATATTGCCACGCATGTCGAGGATGTTGCGCCGGAAGAGTTGCAGAAGCGGGCCGCCGCCGCCGGGCATACGGGCGGGGCGTGAAATGAAGAATGAACACGGCCCTTCCGGGCTGGTATAATTCGAGCCGTGGATACGGAGAAGCTGCCGCCGACATTCAAAGGGAGACAGTACGAGATTCGCGCTCTTGGTTTGCGCGACTTCGCGGGCCTGCGTCGCGATGACGAGCCGCTTGACCCGTTCTCGCTCGCAGAGTTCGCCAAGTTGATGGTCATCAGCTTCGAGCAGATCGAGGGATTGTCGGAAGAAACGCGCGAGCATCTGCTCGGCGTCGGCGCGAACTCTTGGTCGGGCGGCACTTGTTCGCGTCCGATGCCGAACGGCTGGCGGCTTGTCATCCTCAACCCGAAGCACGGGCGCGCACGCAACAACGCCACGTTGATGGAAGAGGTCTGCCACGTCTTTCTCGGCCACAAGGCCAACCGCCTCTCCATCGTCGCGCAGAACAAGCAGGGAAAAACGGTTGCGCGCGATTACAACGAAGCCGACGAAGAGGCCGCTTACGCGGTCGGCGCTTCGGCGCTCGTCCCCTATGCGGGCCTGCGCCTGCTGACGCGTCGCGGTCAGACTTCGATAGAAATCGCGCGCCACTTCAACGTCAGTCGCGAGTTGGTCGAGTACCGCATGAAAGTATCGCGACTGTGGGCCGAGTATCGAGAGCGCCACCCGGAAGAAGATAGCGCGCGCGAACTCCGACGCCGCGCCTACAGCAGCACGACGAACGGCGGCGC
>JBAVPI010000619.1:0-2821 GCA_049692915.1 Pyrinomonadaceae bacterium | reverse complement strand
GTCTTGCAGGTCGCCAGAGCGGGCTGGAGTAATTTCCGCTCGATGGTGTCGGGCTATGAAGTCGTCAATGCGGAAGAGACGACCGTGCAGGAGGCGACGCGATGAGCGAAGACGAAAAACAGAGAGCGCATGAAGGCGCGACGGTTGACGGCCTGCGAGACGCTGAGACGGAACGAGCATCGCCGCGCGGCACGGGCAGCGATGTTGATGACGCGACGGAAGCGAACTTCAGACGAAGGACGCGGCGCAGCTTTCTCGTCGGCGGCGTGAGCGTCCTCGGCGCGCTCGCGGGTTGGCAGTGGCTGCGCACGCGGCCCGAAGAAGACGGCGTGCCGTGGCCTCTGCGTCGCGGACTCGGTTTCAACGAGAAACTGTCGCGCGCATATTTCGGCAATCGCCCGGCGGCGACCTACGACGGCACGGGGCGCGAATTGCCGCGCGTCAACGGCGACATCGGACTGGGCGAGGACTTCGACTCAGCATCATGGAAGCTGCGCGTCTCATCTAAAACATCCGGCCAGAGCGGGCGCGGCGAGGAGCGCGAGTTGACGCTCGCAGACATCAAGCGTCTGCCGCGCGTCGAGTACATCACGTACCTCAAATGCATCGAGGGCTGGTCGGACATGGCCCATTGGGCCGGGGCGCGCTTCTCGGATTTCGCGGCGACTTACGCCGGCGCGACAGGCATCGAACAGTCTCCGGGCGTGCCCCAAACGCAGAGCGACTTGCCGCCTTACGTCAGTCTCTCGACGCCCGACGACGAATACTACGTCGGACTCGACACGGCGAGCGCGATGCATCCGCAGACGCTGCTTGTTTACGAGATGGGCGGGCAGCCTTTGACGCCCGAACACGGCGCGCCGCTGCGCCTGTTCACGCCCGTCAAGTACGGCGTCAAGAATCTCAAGCGCATCGGTCGGATTCATTTCACGGATGAGCGCCCGCGCGATTACTGGGCCGAGCGCGGCTATGACTGGTACGCGGGTCATTGATTTTTTTTACGTCCGACGCCGCGCTTCGTAAATCTGTTGCGCACACGCCGCGCGTAAAGTCTGTGACGGGCGGCGCGTGTGACGCCGGATCACGCGCGCTGCGAGAATTTGATGCTGATAGAATTTTATGCTGATTAAGAAATCCGCAGACATTAAGAGCTATGCTGATTAAGAGACCCGAAGACATCAAGAGCAGTGAGATTACCGACAAGAAAACTTATCTGAACCGGCGGCAGTTTATGCGCGGCGCGGCTCTCGTGGGTTCGGTCTTGACCAGCGGATTTCTCTATCGCGAACTGCTCGCGCCCGAACCGCAAATCGCAAACCCGACGGGCCGCCCCGCGCCGGGCGACGCACAGGCCGGAACGCAAGTCGCGCCGAAGCAGTGGAATCTTCCCGGCGACGACGCGACCTCTTATCAGGACATCACGCACTACAACAACTTCTACGAGTTCGCGACCGACAAGTATTCCGTCGCGCGCAAAAGTCAGAGTCTCGTCACGCGCCCGTGGACAATTTCGGTTGAAGGGCTGGTCAACAACCCGAAGACCTACGACCTCGACGAACTGCTCCAACTCACCGCGCAGGAGGATCGCATCTACCGTCACCGTTGCGTCGAAGGCTGGTCAATGGTCATCCCGTGGCTGGGGTTTTCGCTCGCCGAAGTTTTGCGGCGAGCCGAGCCGCAGGGCAACGCGCAGTACGTCGCCTTCGAGACGGCCAACGATAAACAGCACCGCATTCCCCAGACGAGCGAGTTCGAGAGCGGACTCGATTGGCCCTACGTCGAAGGTCTGCGGCTCGACGAAGCGATGCACCCTTTGACGACGCTCGCGAGCGGCATCTACGGCGAACCGCTGTTGCCGCAAAACGGCGCGCCCATCCGTCTCGTCGTACCGTGGAAGTATGGCTACAAGGGCATCAAGTCAATCGTCCGCATCAAACTCGTCGAGCAGATGCCGCCGACGGCTTGGAATCTCGCCGCGTCGAACGAGTACGGCTTCTACTCGAACGTTAACCCGGCGGTTGACCACCCGCGATGGAGTCAGGCGTCGGAGCGTCGCATCGGCGAGTACGGGCGACGCAAGACGCTGCCCTTCAACGGCTATGCGGATCAGGTGGCGCAGATTTACGCGGGGATGGATTTGAAGTACTACTTCTGAAACTAAGGCTGAAAGATTTGAAAGAGATCAAATTCTATAAGGTCGCCGTCTTCGTCAACGCCCTCGTGCCGCTCGCGCTGCTCGGTTGGGACTGGTGGCACGGGCGGCTCGGCGCAGACCCTTTGAGCTTCGTCACCAGAACGACCGGCACGCTGACGATTGTCTTCCTGCTCATCTCGCTCGCCGTCACGCCTTTGCGCAAACTGACGGGCGTCCAGTGGCTCATACGTTTCCGGCGCATGCTCGGCCTCTACGCCTTCTTCTACGGCTTCCTGCACTTCACGACCTACCTCTGGTTCGACAAGTTCTTCGACTTCCGCGCCATCGTACAGGACGTGTACCGCCGCCCGTTCATCGCAATCGGGATGTTCAGTTTTTTTCTGTTGGTGCCGCTCGCCGTCACTTCGACGAACGGGATGATTAAGCGACTCGGCGGCAAACGCTGGGCGCTCCTTCACAAGGCCGTGTACCTGACGGCCATCGGCGGCGTGATTCATTTCTACATGCTCGTCAAATCCGACGCACGCCGCCCGCTCATGTTCGGCGCGGCGCTGGCCGTACTGCTCGGCTATCGCCTGTTCGTCTCCTATTCAAATCGTCTGAAGGCCAAGCCGCTCTCGCTCACGCAACAATCTCCCCCTCGTTGATCGTCGTTTGCAATCGAGA
>JBAVPI010000618.1:0-1769 GCA_049692915.1 Pyrinomonadaceae bacterium | reverse complement strand
AGACCGGCAAGCGCGGGCACAAAATAAACGCCTTCGTTCGACTCAAGCGAGCGCGCCAGACCCTCCGTCTCCGAGGCAGACGTGATGATGCCCAAGCCGTCCCGCAGCCACTGTATCGCCGCGCCGGTGACGAAGATCGAGCCTTCGAGCGCGTACTCCACAGGTTCATCGCCCACGCCCCAAGCGATTGTCGTCAGCAGCCCTGAGTCGCTCGGCACAGCCTTCGTGCCCGTGTTCATCAGCAGGAAAGAGCCTGTGCCGTAAGTGTTTTTCGCCATCCCCGCGGCGTAACAGCCCTGCCCGAAGAGGGCCGCCTGCTGGTCGCCCGCGACTCCGGCCACTGGCACGCGCTGCCCGAAAAAGACGGCGGGGTCTGTCTCGCCGAAGACGTGTGACGAGGGCTTCACTTCCGGCAGCACTTCGCGCGGCACGTCGAGCAGACGCAAAAGCTCTTCGTCCCAATCGAGCGTGTGGATGTTATAGAGAAGCGTGCGCGAGGCGTTGGAATAATCTGTGACGTGCGTGCGCCCGCCCGTCAGTTTCCAGATGAGCCACGAGTCAATCGTCCCGAAAGCAATCTCACCGCGACGGGCACGCTCGCGCAGGTGCGGTGTGTTGTCGAGCAGCCATTTGATCTTCGTGCCGGAAAAGTACGGGTCGAGCAACAGCCCGGTCTTTTCCCTGAACGTGTTTTCAAGTCCGCGCGCCTTCAACTCGTCGCAGAGCATCGCCGTCCGACGGTCTTGCCAGACGACGGCGCGCGCGACGGGTGCGCCGGTCGCTCTCTCCCACAACACCGTCGTTTCACGCTGGTTCGTGATGCCGACGGCGCACAACCCGCCTGCATCAATCCCTGCGTCGCGCATCGCCGCAGCGACGACGCGAATGGTCGTCTCCCAAATCTCTTCCGGGTCGTGCTCGACCCATCCGGGACGCGGAAAGTGCTGCGTGAATTCCGAGTAGGCGCGACCGCGAATGCGCGTTTCGCGGTCGAAGACGAGGACGGTCGTGCCCGTCGTCCCGTGATCAATCGAGAGCACAAAATTTTTACGCGTCATCGGGCGCGGCCTCCCTCGTTTTGCGGCTGCTGCTAGTGTAATATAACGTCCGTGCGCGTGGAGAGGCGCGCGAAAGTTAATTAACAACCTGAACTTAAATCACAAAGCACGACAGGAGAAGTGAGAATCGAGAAATGAAAGATCAGAACGATTTTTTTGAAGACCTGATTGACGACGAACCGGAGATGGAGACGGCGGAGTTTTTGGACGACGACGATGAAGACGATGATGACGAAGACGAGTTGTCGGAAGTCCGCACGGCGGTCATGACGAAGAACGACCTGATCGCGTTGCTCACGTTGAAGGTTTCGCCCGCGGGCGGGCAGATCGTGCGCGTGGACCCGCGCGAGTCGCTTCCTTCCGCGCAGCGTTACGACGACGAGGAGACGGCCCTCGTGTGGTTCAAACGCAGTCTCGCCACGAGCCGGAAGAACGGCTGGAACATCGTCTATGACGGCGAGCCGCTTTTCGGGTAACTCGCCGGATAATCTGAATCTGCGGTTTGACGGCTGACGATGCGCCGGTCGCCGACTGTTTGAGAGTCTCTACCACCCCCGCCGCTTTTGACCGCAAAAGGCTTTCAAGTTAAGTGGACTCGAACACAACTTTCACCAACGCGCCGAAGACGAATGCCGCCACCCCTCTGGCGGCATTCGTCTTTATCCTCGTGCTCGCCTTTCTGAGCATTCGCGCGCTTCAACCTCCCGCGCC
>JBAVPI010000617.1:0-1942 GCA_049692915.1 Pyrinomonadaceae bacterium | reverse complement strand
CCCATCCGGCCCGCCAGTAAAAACGGTCGAGGTGGAGGACTTCGATGTCGAGCGTCTCGCCCAGTTGCCGGGCGAGGGTGCTTTTGCCCGCCCCGCCCGAACCGATGACGAGAACTTTTCTCATGTTCTTCTGCGTCGCCGGAAGCACTATGCCGGACGCCCCCTCGTCGCGGAACGCAACACCTGAGAGTTAGAACAATTTTGTGAAGGCGAGGCCACGCGTGCGGACGAATTCAGCTCTCGGCTTCCGTCTTATTCTTCAACTCGTCGTGCAGCGTGGTCAATTTTTTGATCTCGAAATTGCGTGAGCCGGCGGGCGTCTTGACCGTCACCTCGTCGCCCTCCTCGTGTCCCATCAGGCTGCGGCCCACGGGCGAGGTCGTAGAGATGAGTCCGCCCTGCGGGTCGCTCTCTTCGGGCGTGACGAGCCGGTAGGTCACTTCCTCGTCGCGCTCCTCGTCGTAGAGCACGAGCGTCGAGCCATAAGCCGCCTTGCCGTGCGGCACTTTCGACGTGTCAATCGAGGCCAGTTCGCTGATGCGCTGGCGCAAATCGCGGATGCGCGCCTGCACCAACTGCTGTCTGGCGAGCGCGGCGTGGTACTCGGCGTTCTCGCGCAAATCGCCCCACTCCTTCGCGATTTTTATCTGCTTCGGGAGTTGCACGCGCAGTTCGGTGTCGAGTTCCTCCAGTTCCTGTTGCAGCCTTCTTCTTACGCTTTCGGTCACAATCCCTCCGTCGTCCGTTCGATTCGAGTTTAACGGCGCACGCGCCGCGGATTGAAATATAACAGAAATGCAATGCTCCGGAGTCGCGCGATTACACTATACTCTTCTCCGGCGTCCCTCTTTTTTAAGCGACATGGTTGGGTCCCGATGATAATACGGTACTCTCTGCCAGCTAACCTGTCCCTGAAGAGGCACGCTCAGGGCACCCGGCACGAAACTCTTCCCCGCGGGTGCGAGCTACTCGACGACGGAACCTCGCGTACGAATCTTTAAGGAGGGAGTGCGCCCGACAGGTTTCATCCGCCCGGACTTTCACCGGCGCACGAGAACAGGCTATGCCCGACACCACTTCCGAGAAGAGGAAACAGATCCTCTTCGTAGATGACGACGCCTCTTTGCTCAGACTCGGACGACTCACACTGGAGCGCGCAGGCTATAGATTCCACGGCGCGCTCGGCGGACACGACGGCCTCAAACAGGCGAGCCGGACACGTCCCGATTTAATTCTGCTCGACTACATGATGCCCGACATGAGCGGCAGGGAAGTCTTCGATCAGTTACAGAAAAGCGAAGACCTCGCCCTGCGTAACACGCCGGTCATCATGCTCACCGCCCGCGCGGGCAACGACGCCGAGCAGAGAGATTTACTGGAGCGTGGGCTGGCCGCCTATCTCCATAAACCTTTCGGTTATCGCGAACTGCTCAACGTCATCGAGAACGTGCTCGTCCTGAGCCAGATCAAAGAGCGCAACCGCACGCTTGAGCTACAGGCGCGCATCTCTTTTCTGGCGATGGTGCGAACGCTCATCACCCTGCTTTTCGCCAAAGACTCTTACACCGGCCAGCACTCGAAAAACGTCGCGCGTCTTGCCGAAGGACTCGCCCTGCAATGCGGCCTCTCGGAAGAGGAAGCGATCTATATCAAACTCGGCGCGCTGCTGCACGACGTTGGTAAGATCGGCGTGCCGGAAGGCGTGCTCCGCAAGCCCGACTGCCTGACGGAAGAGGAGACGGCTCTGATGCGTCGGCACGTCCATCACGGCGAGCGTGCGCTGGCGGGCGTGCCGCACATGAACGAGATGCGCGCGATGGTCTTGCATCATCACGAGTGGTGGAACGGCGAGGGCTATCCGGCGGCCCTCTGCGGCGAGGAGATTCCCTTCGGCGCGCGCCTGATCGCCGTCGTGGACGCTTACGACGCGATGACGAGCGAC
>JBAVPI010000616.1:0-2432 GCA_049692915.1 Pyrinomonadaceae bacterium | reverse complement strand
AGTTGACGAGTTCGCCGAGCGTGTCGAGCGCGGCGTCCGCGTCCATCTCCCAGACGGCTGCGGCTGCTGCCGTGTCAAAGGTGTCGGGGAAGACGGATAGTGCGCGCCAGAGTTTTTGCGTCGCGGGGTTGAGCAGTTCGTAGCTCAATGCTAGCGACGCCTCGACGAGTTCGAGTCGCCGCTGCGCATCCGACAGGCGGCGCACGTATTCGGCAGGGCTGAGATTGACGCGTTCGGCCAGCGCGCTCGCGGCGAGACGCAGGGCGAGCGGGAGATAGCCGCAGAGGTGTGCGATCTCGTCGGCGCGTTCGGTGATGCGCGGGGCGATTTTAAGCAAGAGCAGGCGCGCGTCCGCCGGAAGCAGCGTGTCGAGACTGAGCGGGTGCAGGCCGGGCAGTTGAAAGTGACGGCGGGAAGTGACGAGCAGCACGCATGACGCGGGCGGGACGAGCGGCTCAACTTGCTCGCGTCCGGCAGCGTTGTCCATCAACAGCAGCGCGCTCTGTCCATGCAGCACGGACAGGTAAAGCGCACGCAACTCCGCTTCGCCTTCGGGGAGCTTGGCCGTCGGATGATAGGCGCGTATGACGTGCGAGAGCGCGTCGGCGACGGAGACAGCTTGCGCGCTCGCGCCTTTCAGGTCGAGATAAAACTGCGCGTCTGCGTAGCGCGGCGCGAGCCGTTCGGCCAGCTTCAGCGCGAGCGCCGTCTTGCCGATGCCGCCCAAACCCTGCAAGCCGGAGATGGTCGCGCCGCCCCGCTCAATCTGCGCCATCAACTCGTTCAGCTCGGCCTCGCGCCCAGTGAAGTCGCGCGGCGGCGGAGGAAGCTGATGCAAAGCCGGGAGCGCGGCGGCAGGCGCGTTGTAAATATTGGTGACTTTGTCGCGCGCCACCGTATCGCCGCCGATTTTGTCGCCCGCTACGGAGTCGCCGCCGATGATTGTGAGGTGAAAGCCCGCGCCTCGCAGTCTCTCCACGAGGTTGGGCTTGAGCGCGCTCGCATCTTTGATGGCGTCGAGCAGTGTTTGTGCTTCGTCGCGCGGGACTTCGTGGCGGAGCGCGCCTTGAAGCTTCGCGGTGAGATAGTTGTCGAAGAGCCAGAGGTGGAGGTCGGCGGTGACTTTGGCGGCGAGGTCTTGCGGGTTAATGAAGTCGGGGCCGATAGTGTGAGCGTCTCGCAGTTCCTCTTTGAGCGCGTCGAGTTTCGCGGTTTGCGCCGGGTCGCTTTCGCGCCCGTCCGTGGTGATAGTCGCATCGCTTTTGATGTAGATGTAACAGGGAAGGCGGAGTGCGCGCGCGCGGCGGTATTCGTCTATGGTGATGCCTGAGCCGTAACGCGCGCCGAAGATGCCGACGTAAACATCGCTGCCGTCAACTTCGTCGAGCGACGCGTGGCGCGTCGTCTCCGCGCGGCTGCCGAAGTATTCCATGCCGACGAATTTAGTCTCGCGCATTCGTTGCACGGCGGCTTCCACGGCCCTGCGCTCCGGTTCAAGGTCGAGCCGCGTGGAACTGACGAAGACACGAACGCTTGGTGTTGGCACTTCACGACTCCTGTCAGAAGGTTAGTGAGGCTGCACGTTCGACATTATCCCGCAATCGCCGTGAACCTAACAATGTGGTGAAACTCCGGCACCATCAGCGCGCATTAAAAATACAACCGCCGCGACCGAGATGTAAAAGATTTTCCGCTTCCCGCAGTCGCGGTGCGGCAGCGTCCGGGCCGTGAGATGCGCGAAGGCCGGCGGCCTCAAGGTAAGGCCGGGCGGGGGGCGCGAGAACATTTCCCAAGAGCCGCCCGCTTCGACGTATAATGCGGGCACAGTTTCAGAAATCTCTCGGACGTATAGTGAAGGGGAACGGGATGTCAGACGGGACGACTGACGGACAGACGCGCGGCATCGAATCAACGCTGATTGAAGAGCGCACGTTCGCGCCGCCCGACGAGTTCTCGCGCTCGGCGCGCATCAAGTCAATGGACGAGTACGCGCGTTTGCGCGAGGAGGCGTCGATTGATCCGGACGCTTTCTGGGCGCGCATGGCCGGGGAAGAGTTGCGCTGGTTCAAAAAGTGGGACTCGGTTCTGAAGTGGGAGCCGCCGCACGCGGAGTGGTTCGTCGGCGGTAAAATCAACGTCTCCGATAATTGTCTCGACCGTCATCTGCACACGTGGCGACGCAATAAGGCGGCGATCATCTGGGAGGGAGAGCCGCAGGGCGAAGTGCGCACGCTCACCTATCTGCAACTCCACGCGGAGGTCTGTCGTTTCGCGAACGTTTTGAAGGCGTCGGGCGTCGTCGCCGGAGACCGCGTGGCGCTCTACCTGCCGCTCGTGCCCGAACTCGCGATTGCGATGCTCGCGTGCGCTCGCATCGGCGCGACGCACTCGGTCATCTTCGGCGGCTTCTCGGCGACCGCGATTGTTGACCG
>JBAVPI010000615.1:0-9928 GCA_049692915.1 Pyrinomonadaceae bacterium | reverse complement strand
GTTCGGGCGATTCTACGCGCAGCCGTTCGAGCGCGGGTTCGGTACGACGGTGGGCAACGCCCTGCGGCGCGTGCTGCTGTCCTCGATTGAAGGCGCGGCCATCACCGCCGTCAAGATCGAAGGCGTTGAGCACGAGTTCTCGTCAATCCGCGGCGTCGTCGAGGACGCGACCGACGTGATCCTGAATCTCAAGCAGATTCCCTTCAAGCTGCACGGCAGCGAAGCGAAGACCCTGACGATTCACAAGGACGGCGCGGGCGAAGTCACTTCTGCCGACATTCAGGCCGACGGCGACGTGGAAGTGCTCGACCCGAACGTCTACATCGCGACCGTCAGCGAGGGCGGCTCGATTACGGTCGAGATGCGTCTCAGGCGCGGGCGCGGCTACGTCCCCGCCGAGCGCAATTTCGACGAAGACCTCTCGCTCGGTTACATCCCTGTGGATTCCGTCCACACGCCGGTCAAGAAAGTTAACTTCACGGTCGAGGCCGCGCGTCTGGGGCAGAACACCGAGTTTGACAAACTGACGATTGAAGTCTGGACGGACGGCTCGGTCAAGCCGGACGATGCCATCGGCCTCGCCGCGAAGTTGATTAAGGATCACATGGCGATCTTCATCAACTTTGAAGAGGACACGGACGATTTCGCTTACCAGAACATCGAGCGTCCGCCCCTGCCGCGCAACGACCTGCTCGACCGTTCCGTTGACGAGCTTGAACTGTCGGTGCGCTCATACAACTGTCTGAAGAACGCCAACATCCGCAGCATCCGCGACCTCGTCCAGCGTTCCGAGCGCGAGATGCTGGCGACGAAAAACTTCGGCAAGAAGTCTCTCAACGAAATCAAAGACATCCTGCACGGGATGGGTCTGGACTTCGGCATGGAGTTTGACGAGCAGGGCAATCCGATTCCCGGCTCCGGCGGCAGAGACGCCGCGGGCGGCGACTTTGAGGACGACGAAGAAGAGGACGACGAGTAGATCAGGCCGTCTGCAAATGACGCTCAGTCATCAGCTTTAGCTCGCTGTCTCCAACAGTGACCCGACCTAAAAAATGCTGATTGCTGAAATTCGACCGCCGATAGCTTAAAGGAATTAGTCATGCGACACTTAAAAGCACATCGCAAACTGGGGCGCACCACCGAGCACCGCATGTCCCTGCTGCGCAACCTCGCGACCTCGCTCATCAACGCGCGCGACGAGCGCATCATCACCACGCTGCCGAAGGCGAAAGAGTTGCGCCCGTTCGTCGAGCGCGCCATTACGCTCTCGCGCAACGCGCAGACGCTTGAGGGCGATCAGGCCGCCGCACAGGCCGTACACCTGCGCCGTCAAGCCTCCGCGTTTTTCCACGCGGGCAACCGCAGTCAGGCAGTCTCGACGGGCAAACGCGGTCAGCCTCGTGCTCCGCGCACGGCGGGCGTCGCGGCTGTCAAGCGCCTGTTCGACGAACTCGGCGAGCGTTTCAAGGATCGTCCGGGCGGTTATACGCGGATCATCAAACTCGGACGCCGCGACGGCGACAACGCCGAACTCGCGATTATCGAACTCGTGGACAATCCGCGCGAGCGCGATGCCGCAGAGTCTTCGGCCAAGCGCAGCAAGTCGGTCGCGGGGGGCAAGAAGAAGTCCGCCAGACCGACGACTGATTCGCCGGAGGCGCGTGGCGGCAGGCGCGGCGGCCAGAAGGCCGACCGGACTTATGAGAAACCGGAGACGACGCGCGCGCGCGGCAAGGGCGAGGATTCAGTGCCCGATGTGAAGGATGCCGACAAGGCCGGCAGCGGCGGGCGTCGCTCGGAGAAGACCGAATCAACCGCCAACGAGAAGAAAACCGATTAGGACAGGCAGGGCGGAGATTCGTAGGACGCAAAACCTCGCACGTGTATTGAGACGCGTCCTTCAACTTTCTTCATCGAGGACAGGCCCCAATCAGTTCGCCGGCTCGGCAGGCGGTGTTGGGGCTTTTCTCTTGTCGGCGCATTAACACCCGCGCGTCACGGGCGCGCCCCTTCGGAGGCTTAATGAGCGATCAAGATCAAACTTCATCGTCCGGCAACGAACAGACTCAGAACGCCGGAGCGGAACGCGGCGGCGAAGCGAACACGGGAGAGCGCGGCGGCGCTCGACGCGGGAGCGGAGGACGACGACGCCACGGGCGCTCTTCAACACAGTCGCCGTCGTCGCAGGGCCAGTCGTCGCGCCGCGGTGACGCTTCGCTCAACATGGACGAACTGCGCGAGCTAACCGAATTGTTCACCGAGCACAGGCTCACGGATTTCGAGTTTGAGAACGCAGACATACGCGTCCGCCTGAGCCGTAATGCCGCCCCGCAACAGAGCGCGCCGGTCGCTGCGCCTCCGTCGCCCTCCTTGAATAATGCTCCGCCCCCAACGCCGCCCGCTCCATCCGCGCCGGCTACGAGCGGCGAAGCGGGCGCATCATCCACCGCCGCAGTCGCGGCGACGGAAGAACTGCACATCATCACGTCGCCGATTGTCGGGACGTTTTATCGTTCCCCGTCTCCCGACGCCGAATCTTTCGTCAAAGCCGGCAGTCACGTCGAGCAAGACTCGGTCGTCTGCATTATTGAGGCCATGAAGTTGATGAACGAGATACAGGCCGAGACTTCAGGGACGGTCGAGAAAATCTACGTCGAGAACGGCCAGCCGGTCGAGTACGGCCAACCGCTGTTCGGTATTAAAAAATAGTGACGAGCGGGCAGTGACGATTGATAAGCACAACGCTTGTCTTCAACTCGTCACTCGTCGCCCTGTCACACACCGCTGCTTTTATCGTGAGAAAGTTTCGTAAAATTCTGATTGCCAACCGCGGCGAAATCGCGTGTCGCATTATCTGGACGTGCAAGGAGATGGGCATCTCGACCGTCGCCGTCCACTCGACCGCCGACCGCAACTCGCTGCACGTGCGCTTCGCAGACGAGGCGATCTGCATCGGTGCGCCGACCGCTGCGCAGAGCTATCTCAACATCGCCGCCATCATCGCCGCCGCCGAAATCACTAACGTTGACGCCATTCATCCCGGCTATGGCTTCCTCGCCGAGTCGGCCCACTTCGCCGAAATTTGCGAAGCGTGCAACATCAAATTCATCGGCCCGCGCCCGGAAGTGATTCGCATGATGGGCGACAAGGTCGAAGCGCGTCGCACGATGAAGGAGGCGGGCCTCCCCATTCTGCCGGGCAGCGAAGGCCCTCTGACCTCGGAAGAGGAGGCGTTGACGGTCGCACGCGAGATCGGATTTCCCGTCATTATCAAAGCCTCTGCGGGCGGCGGCGGACGCGGCATGCGTATCGTCCGCACCGAAGAGGAACTCGGCCCCGCCATGCTGACCGCGTCGAACGAAGCGGCGGCGGCCTTCAAGAACGGCGAAATCTACGTCGAGCGTTTCATCGAGAATCCACGCCACATCGAGATTCAGGTGCTCTCCGACGAGCACGGCAACTGCATCCACCTCGGCGAGCGCGACTGCTCGATCCAACGCCGCCACCAGAAACTTCTCGAAGAAGCGCCGTCGCCCGTGCTCACGCCGGAACTGCGAGAAGAGATGGGGCGCGCGGCGGTCGAAGCCTGCCAGCGCGTCGGTTATTCGAGCGCGGGCACCATCGAGTTTCTGCTCGACGAGAACGGCAAGTTCTATTTCATGGAGATGAACACGCGCATACAGGTCGAGCATCCCGTCACGGAGATGGTCACGCTCACCGACATCGTGCGCAATCAGATTCAGGTCGCAGAGGGCGATCCGCTCTGGTACAAACAGTCGGACGTGCTCTTCGTCGGCCACTCCATCGAGTGCCGCATCAACGCCGAAGACCCGGAGACGTTCGCCCCTTCGCCGGGACTGATTACGACCTACAATTCACCGGGCGGCCCCGGCGTCCGCGTTGACACGGCGGCATACCCCGGCTATTACGTGCCGCCGTTTTACGATTCGATGATCGCCAAGCTGATCGTCCACGCGCGCACGCGCGAGATTGCGATTGCGCGCATGCGTCGCGCGCTTGAGGTGCTGGTAATCGAAGGCATCAAGACGACGATTCCGCTCCATCTGGCGATCATGGATGACCCTTACTTCCGTGCCGGCGAGTATTCGACGAAATTTATGGAGGGGTTTTTCGAGCGTCGGAACGCCAAGAAGTAAGTGCCGACGGCGGGACGCGCAAAGCACCGGCAAGAGCGTTTGACGGCGAACCCGGTCGCCCCTATAATGAAAGACTTTTCTGAGGCAAGCGGGCCTTGCCTGTGTGGGAGGAGTAAGAAAATATGGCTTTCGCAATTATCAGATCGGGCGGCAAGCAATTTCGCGTCGAAGAAGGCGTGACGGTGCGGCTGCCTCTCATGGACAAAGAAGCGGGTGATGCGGTCGAACTCGATGCGCTCGTCATTGATGGCGAGGGCGGGGTCAAAGTCGGCACGCCGCTCGTCGAAGGCGCGCGCGTTGCGGGCACGGTCGTTGACCACGGTCGCGGCGAAAAAATCATCGTCTTCAAGAAGAAGCGCCGCAAGCAGTACAAGCGCACGCAGGGCCACCGTCAAAATTTCACGGCGGTGAAGATTGATTCAATCGGTTGATATCATCATTGATTCATTTGTCCATTGATTCAACGAGGCGATGAACAAATCAATCAATTTCCGAGGTTAAGACAATGGCACACAAAAAAGGCGTAGGCTCTTCGCGCAACGGGCGTGATTCAAATTCGCAGCGACTTGGCTTGAAAAAATTCGGCGGCGAGCAGGTGCTCGGCGGGAACATACTGGCGCGGCAGCGCGGCACGAAGTGGAAGCCGGGCAAGAATGTCGGGCGCGGCAAGGACGACACGCTGTTCGCCCTCATCACCGGCGTCGTGAAGTTCGAGGACAAAGGCCGACGCGGCAAGTACATCAGCGTGTACCCGGCGACCGCGCCCGTCGCGACTGAGGCGGCTGCCGTCGTCTAGTCGGCGGTGTTATCCAGAGTCTGCATGTGATGCGACGCCCGCGCCGAGTGCTTACACTCAAGCGACGGGCGTCATTCGCATTTTTAAGGTTTTCATAATCGTTGCCCGTCCAAACCGTCTTTCGAGTTTTTGTCGGGTGTTGATGGTTGAAGGTTCATCGCTTTGTTTATTGACCGCGTCAAAATCAGGATTCGTGGCGGGCACGGCGGCAACGGCGTGACGGCCTTTCGGCGTGAAAAGTTCGTGCCGCGCGGAGGCCCTTCGGGCGGCGACGGCGGACGCGGCGGCGACGTGTGGCTGCAAGCCGATTCATCCATAAACACGCTGCTGCACCTGCGTTATAACCCGGAGCACACGGCGGAGCGCGGCTATCATGGCGAAGGCTCTAACCGTTACGGCAGGGACGGCGAGGACGTGTTGGTGCGCGTGCCCGTCGGCACACAGGTGCTCGACGGCGAGACGGGAGATTTTTACTGCGACCTCTCAGCGGACGGCCAACGCTGGCTTGCGGCTCACGGCGGGCGCGGCGGCTTCGGCAACTCGCATTTCGCGTCTTCGACCAATCGCGCCCCGCGTTATCATCAGGAGGGCAGCCCCGGCGAGGAACGCGAACTCCAACTCGAGCTCAAACTCCTCGCCGACGTGGGACTTATAGGCTTCCCGAACGCGGGCAAGTCAACCTTGATTTCGACCGTCTCCGCCGCCAAACCAAAGATCGCCGACTATCCCTTCACGACTTTGGAACCGCATCTCGGCGTCGTTGACCTCGGAGATTTTCGCACGTTCGTGATCGCAGACATTCCCGGTCTCATCGAGGGCGCACACGCGGGCGCGGGCCTCGGCGACCGTTTCCTGCGCCACGTCGAGAGGACGAAGCTGCTGCTGCATCTCGTTGACGTGTCGTCGCTGTCGGGCCGCGACGCGGTGAGCGATTATGAGGTGCTCAATCGCGAACTGGCCGCATACGACCCGCAGTTGGCGGAGCGTCCGCAGTTGGTCGTGGCGACCAAGCTCGACGCGCTCGACGAGCCTGAGCGGTTGGAAAAACTGCGTGCGCGCGCGCGCGCGGACGGGCGCGATTTTTACGAAATCTCGTCGGCGACGAGACTGGGCGTGCGCGAACTCGTCTTCGCGGTGGCTCAGAGGTTGGATGAAATCAACGCTCCGCAGGATGATGCGGGGTCGCGCGAAGCCGTTGTCGAGCCTTGACGCGCGCCGCCGCCGCAGGACAGCTTGAAGTGTTGAAAAAGCGCATCGCTCTCTACGGGGGAACTTTCGATCCCGTCCACGTCGGACACATGGCGGTGGCGCGCGGACTGCTCGAACTGTTCACGCTCGACGAGGTTCTTTTCATCCCGGCGCACGTCGCGCCGCACAAGCGAGGGGCACAGGTCAGCGCGCCCCGCCATCGTTACGCGATGCTCGCGCTCGCGACGCAGGGCGAACGCCGCTTTCGCGTCTCCACCGTCGAACTCGACGCGCCGGAGAGGCCGTACACGGTCGAGACGCTGGCTCGATTTTGTGAGACGTTCGGCCAGCAAGCGCGGCTGTTCTTCGTGATGGGCGCTGACTCGTGGGCCGAGATCAAGACTTGGCGCGAGTGGGAGCGCGTGCTGTCGCTCACAGACCACATCGTCGTGACGCGTCCCGGCTACGAGTTGGGGACGGAGCATGTGACGCAAGCCGTGCGCGAACGCATCGTTGATTTACGCGGCGCGGGCAGAGACGAGGCGGAGCGTGCGCTCCTCGTCGAGTCGAACGAGTCGCGCATCTATCTAACCGATGCGGCGCGCGTTGACGTGGCGGCGACCACCGTCCGGCGCGATTGGCAGAGGTCGGAAACGGGCGCGGAACATTTGCGCTCTCTTGTGCCGACGCCGGTCGCGGACTACATCGAAAAATACAGTCTCTATGGAGAGACGCATGAAAGAGAATCCTTTAATGCCGGAAACGAACAAACGCACTGAGGAGACGCCGGACGACGAAGCGGTGGCCGACGAAGCGACGCTGCTCGAAACGGCGGCGACGGGGGGGACGGGCGACGCCGTTGAAGGACTCGACGAGCGTATGATGACGGCCCTGCGCGCGGCGAGCGACAAGAAGGCGCTTGATCTCGTCGCACTCGATTTGCGCGCCATCGCGAGCTTCACGGACTTCTTCCTGATCGCGGGCGGCACGAACGTCCGGCAGGTGCAGGCCATCGCCGATGCCGTGGTCGAGAAATTGAAAGAGATGAAAAAGCGGCCCGCACGCATCGAGGGCTACAACTCTGCTGAGTGGGTGCTGCTCGACTACGGCGATTTCATCTTCCACATTTTTGAAGACAAGGCGCGTCGTTTCTTCGACCTCGAACGCTTGTGGCGCGACGCGACGCGCGTGACGTTGCCGCCGGAGATCGCTCCCGCCGCCCCGTCGCGCGAAAGCGGAGAGACGGACTCCGCAGGCTCTTTGAGAAGCGAACAGTGATCGAGATCGTCGCGCAGTCCGGGGTGATGCGCGAGGCGTTGCGGCTCGCGGGCCGCGTGGCGACGACGGATGCCAACGTTCTTGTGACGGGCGAGTCGGGCGCGGGCAAAGACGCTCTCGCGCTCTTCATTCATGCGCTCAGCCCACGCGCGCTGGGGCCTTTCGTCAAGATAGATTGTGCTGCGTTGCCGGGCGAATTGCTTGAGGCGGAACTCTTCGGCTACGAGCGCGGGGCCTTCACGGGCGCGGCGCAGGCGAAGCCCGGCAGGCTTGAAGCGGCCCACAAGGGGACGCTCGTGCTCGACGAGATTGCCCATCTCACGATTGAGGCGCAGGCGAAACTGCTGCGCGTCATCGAGCGGAGAGAGTTCGAGCGACTCGGCGGACGCCGCACCGTGCGTGTGGACGCGCGGCTGCTGGCGCTCACCAACATTGATCTCGACGACGCGGTCAGGCGACGCGCGTTCCGCGAAGATTTGTTCTATCGCCTGAACGTCGTCCGCATCCACGTGCCGCCGCTCAGGGAACGCGGGGAAGACTTAACGCCGCTTGCGGAAGCTCTCCTCGAATCTTACGCGGCCAAGCACGGGCGGGGCGTGCGGAAGTTTACGCCGGAAGCGTCGAGCGCTCTGCGCCTCTACGACTTTCCCGGCAACGTCCGCGAACTGGCGAACATCGTCGAGCGCGCCGTCATCGTCTCGGACGGCGACCGGATCGAAGCGGAGCATTTGCCGGAATCGGTGCGCGCCGCGTTTGTCATACGCATGCGGCGCGAGCAACGCCCGACGCTGGCCGAACTCGAAGCCGTTTACGTCAAAGAGACGCTGGCTGCAACGCGCGGCAACAAGTCCGAGGCGGCACGAATTTTAGGGATTAGTCGCAAGAACCTCTACGAGAAACTCGCTCGCTACGGGAAAGTCGCCGGAGGTTAGAGTCTGAATGTTAATTGAAAGCCGTGCACTGAAGTCCGGCGCTGACATCTAACGCCCGGCATCCGGCCTCTACTTTTATGCGCTTGCGCCTGATCTGGGTCGGTAAAACGCGGAACGAGCATTTGCGGGCGCTCGGCGAGGATTATTTGAAAAGGCTCACGCGGTTCGCGCGTTGCGAGGTCGTGGAAGTGCGCGAGAGCGCGAGCGCCGACGAGCGAAATTGTCTCGAAGAAGAAGGCAAACGCATCATGGGTGCTTTGGCATCTGATGCCTTGGCGGTTTTGCTGGACGTAGAGGGGTCGGCACAGTGGAGTTCGCCGGAACTGGCGGCGCGGATGGAAGAGTGGCAGGTGCGGTCTTTGAAGGAAGTGGTGTTCGTCGTCGGGGGGCATCTCGGCGTTTCGGCGGAAGTGCGCGCTCGCTCCGACGTTCGCTGGTCTTTGTCGCCGCTGACGCTGACGCACGAGATGGCGCGCGTCGTGCTGGTCGAACAACTCTATCGCGCTTTCACGATCATGCGCGGGCTGCCCTATCAGAAGTGAAGTTGCATGAGAGCGTGACTCAAAAAGTGTCTCCCGCCGAGACACTCTGTCAAGGGGGAATTAAACAAGTCGGGTTTACCAAGGAGCAGATTAACGGATGGATAAAAGAAGAATGAAAACATACCGCGACCGTCTGCTGGAGCAGCGCGAGTCGCTTTTCAGCCAAGTTACGGAGGCTGAAATGTCGAGCCGCGAGCGCGATCTGGAAGCGACGCAAGACCCGGCTGACATGGCCGCCAATGCTTATACCAAAGAACTATTAATTTCCATGTCGGCCAACGACCGCCGCCTGCTCGAATTGATTGACGAGGCCCTGAAGCGGGTCGAAGCGGGCGAGTATGGCGAGTGCATCAACTGCGGCGAGCAAGTGCTTGAGAAAAGGCTCGACGCCGTGCCGTGGGCGCGCTACTGCCTCAAGTGTCAGGATTTGCAGGAGCGCGGCCTGTTGAATAACGACGAAGAATAGCAGACCGCCCCAAGCGACGCTCTACTAATTTTCGTGGCCCCGCGGTCGGGAGAATATTCCCAACCGTGGGGCTTTCCTTTATGCTGACGGGCCATGAAAACTCCCTTCATCCTCGACACGCTCTGCGACGCCGCGCTGGCGCTCGTGTACCCGCAACCCTGCGCGGCGTGCAAAACGGCGAGCGTCGAAAGGCGCGCGGACGCTCCCGCCTGCGCTGCGTGCTGGAGTCGAACGCGCATCTTCTCAGGCAGCGATACTTTGTGCTGGAAGTGCGGCGCGCCGTCACACGGCTCTGTGCCGGAAGAGAAATTCGAGGCGGTGCGCTGCCGCAGGTGCGAGCCTGAGACGTTCACGGCGGCGCGCGCGTGCGGCGTCTATGAGGGAGCGTTGCGCGCGGCGGTTCTCAGCCTGAAGCGTGAGCCGCATGTGGCCGGACGCCTCGCAGGTTTGCTGCTTGAGACGCAGAAACGGACGCCGCTCTCTGCTGCGACGCTCATCATGCCCGTGCCGCTTCATCGCGAGCGCGAGCGCGAACGCGGTTTCAATCAGGCCACGCTGCTCGGTCGCGC
>JBAVPI010000614.1:0-3809 GCA_049692915.1 Pyrinomonadaceae bacterium | reverse complement strand
GTCACACGCCGTCCCCCTGTCGCGGACACGCACGGCGAAGCGATCCAGCAGTTCGCGGTCGAGCGGCTTGTCTTTCAACTCGTCATAAATTTCTGCGGCGTAATCCGCTGCCACGCGGTCGTAACTTTCGCGCAGCGTCTCCAAGCTCAAACGCTCACTCTCACCCGCCTCAAAATCATCGGCGGGCGGCGAGGGCGTCCGCGCGTCGCACAGAGATTGAGCGAAGAAGTCATAATCGGCGAAGTCTTTGACGACGTGCGATGCGCCCGCAAGTCGCAACGTCGTCTCGCGCTCGCCATTGCCGACGCCGAGGAAGGGAAGTTCGAGTCGGCGCGCGGCCCGCACGTCCCACACACCATCGCCGACTGAAACGACTCTCTCGAATTTCTGGACACCGTGTCTTGAGAGCGCACGCGAATGAGCCGCCCTCACGATCTCTTCGCGCGAGAGGCCGTCCTCGGCGAATGCCGCGGGGAGATGCCGGTACTCGATGCCCGCCGCTTCCAACTTGAGCGCCGCCGAAGCGTGCCAGCAGCCCGTCGCCAGCGCGACTGCCCACGCAGCATCTCTCTCAAGTCTGTCGAGCGCCGCCGCCGCGCCGTTAATTTCGGCGAAGAGGTTCACGTCAACGCCGCGACGCGTTTTCAGTAGTTCGATGAAACGAATTTGGAGTTTCGTCACCTCCGCGACGCTTGGCTCGCGCCCGAATCGTTCGCGGAAGATGTGCGCGGTGATGCCGGAGTCGGTCGTGTGCGGGTACTGCGCCCAGTGCGTGTTGACATCGTTGATGGCGAGAGCATCGGCGAGCGCCAGCACGAAGCACTCGCCGTCAACCGCGTCGGTTGCCGTCAGCGTTCCGTCTATGTCGAAAATCGCGAGATTCATGTCGGGCGCGAAAAAATTCTACTGCGGCTTATCGAGAAGCCACGATTTCAGTATGCCGGGACGAACTTCGTTGACGGCGAAATATTCCTGCACCAGCTTGCGGTATAAATCTTCACGCTGCGGGGCGCTGAGGCGCTGACCCAGAGGCATCTGGCCGCCCTCGATGTATGAGTTGACGACGACTCGATCCATCGGCCAGTTGAAAGAGCCGAGGCCGGACGGCAGGTGACAGGTGCTGCAATTCATCGCGTGCGCCACGCGCGTCTCGCTGAAATTCGCCCCGAAACGCTGCGCGCGATCTTCCGCGCTCGCCGCACCGAGGCCGGGGCCGAGCACGTTTGTGTTCAGATACGCGCCGAAGCGCGGCGGCCCGTAATTCAGAAAGCGTTCGTTGACCGCTTCGAGCGCTTGACGTTCGCTCCGGCTGACGCTGCCCGCGACGGGAAAGATGGGCAGGATGCCGCTCTTGTGGCAACTCACGCAATTGTCGTCGCCCTCTCCGAGTTCCCAACGCCCTTTGATCGTGACAGAGCCGTCGCGTCTGTATGTGCGAAAAAAATCCTTGAAGTAGATATCCGACGCGCCGTCTTTGCCCGGAACGGCGGAGACGATTGAGACGTTGCGGATGTGCGTGCGCGCTCCCGGATCGGGAATCCCGAATTGCACCCACTTCTCCGGGACGCCCGCGTCGGCGCTTCCCGGAACGACGATGAGAAGTCTCAAAAAACTGTCGTCGTTATCCGCCGCTCCCAGATGCTGCGACTTGTAGCTGAAGAAGATGAGTTGGTCGGACGGTGCTCGTTGCGAGTTGAGCGAACGCAGATAAGCCTTCGCGCGGTCGAGCGTTTCGTAACGGCCCACGAGCCGGAAGAAACTTTCGGCCAGCAGAAACTCAGGTATCTCCACGTACCGTTTCGTCTCGGCGAAATACTGCGCGTCGGGCACGTTGAAGCCAAGCTCATGGTCGGGCTGCCGGTCGAGCGATGCGACTTCGACGTACTCGACGAATCTCCGGTAGCGTTTGACGAAATCCTCATCCTGCGAGAGCTTGCATCGTTGAAGCGTCCCGACGATTTCACGAACCACTCGCTCGTAACGCGGAACCGCTTCGTCTCTTTCATAAGCGCCGCGCGCGCTTGAGACGAGCGCGTTGACCTCCGCCGTAACCCACGCACCGGGCTGAGACTTAACGCGCGAGCACGGAGAGGCGGACGCGGGCGTGCCGCAGAGCAAAAGACAGAAGGCGATGACGCTCAGACGTTGATACATGATGAGTCTCATTCAAGATTACGACGCGCACCGGAGACGCGACCGGTTTTAACGAGCGGGAGCGCCTCCGTGTCCCGGCGCTCAACCGGCGGCGGAATGATAACGCAGCCGGAGGCTTTTCGCCGCGCGCTTTTTCTCGCACGGCGAACGATACACCGGAAGACTCGTTTGCGCCTCATGTGGAGACGCCCGTCCGCCCGGCCCGGCAGCGCACGCCCCCTTCGGACTCCTGTTACAATGCGTGTCATGATTTCGGCTCAGACGGCGAGACGCGCGGTGTGGCGGCCTCTGTGGGAATTGCCCCGGCGCGGCGATTTGATTCTGCCGCTGGCCCGGCGCTACACGGCGGCGCGCTATCGCGGGTCGGCGCTCGGAATCGTGTGGGCTGTGCTGACGCCTGTCGTGATGATCTGCATCTTCACGTTTATCTTCGCGGGGGTCTTCAACGCGCGGTTCGGGCGGGGCGGGACGGCTTGGGATTATGCGCTCTATCTGTTCTGCGGGCTGCTGCCGTGGACGGCTTTTCAGGAGTCACTGCAACAATCCTCGACCGCCGTCGTCGCGCACGCGAATCTCGTCAAGCGCGTCGTCTTTCCGCTTGAGACGCTGCCCGTCGCGCAGGCGCTCTCGGCGTTAACGGGGCAACTGTTCGGCACCATCGCGCTGCTCGCGGCGACGCTTTTGCTGAGACACGAACTGCACCCGACGGTGTTGTGGCTGCCCGTCCTGCTCGCGCCGCAACTCATCGCCACGCTCGGCGCATCGTGGTTCGTCGCCTCGCTCGGCGTCTTCGTGCGCGACACGGCACAGGCGCTCGGACTCGTCCTGATGACGTGGATGTACCTGACGCCGATTATCTACCCTGAGACGGTCGTACCCGAACGCTATCGCACGGTGCTCGCCCTCAATCCTTTCACGGCGCTCGTCCGCAGCTACCGTAACATCATGCTCGACGGCATCAGCCCTGACTGGCGCGGCCTTCTCTACTTCACGCTCTTCGCGCTCGCCCTCTTCATCTTCGGCTACTGGTGGTTTGCGCGCACGCGCAAGAACTTTGCAGACGTGATTTGAAGCACGCGCGGTGACGACGAACTGCGAACTGAAAACCGAACTCTGCGAACTGAAAACCGAAAACCAAACTCTGCCCGCCTACAGTTCATCGTCCCGCATTCATCGCTTATCGTTGCGCATTCATCACTCATCGCTCGTTACGCATTCGTCACTCATCGTTTGTGATGAAGCAGACGGTCGCGCCCGCGAGCCACCACAGCAGGAGCATGACTTCCGAGTCGCCGAAGTTGTAGTTGACGAGCGAACTGGCGAAGAAGCCCGCGAGCGCGCCCGTCGCACCGAGGAGAAAGCCGTGCGCACACGCGTCGTCCGATTCACGCCAACGGCGCTCCGCGCGCCAGAGCATCATCCATAGCGCCCACCCCATCCAGAGCCAGAAAACGAGCGCGGGCAAACCGCGATCAAAGACGAGTTGCAGCGGCGTCGAATGCGTGTGAATCTGCACGTCGCCGGGAAAGCCCCATTCGGCCCAGTGCAGCTTGACGGCGTCCATGCCGTGGCCGAAGAGCGGGTGCAGCCACACGCGCCTGAGCGCGGCGCGCCCGACCTCCAAGCGCAAAGCGGCGCTGTCATCCTGCAACCAC
>JBAVPI010000613.1:0-6358 GCA_049692915.1 Pyrinomonadaceae bacterium | reverse complement strand
GCCCTCGCTTCTCTGGTTCAAGCCGGAGTGATTGCCGTAAAGATACGGCGCGTCATGGTTTTCGCCGCCCGCTCCGCACGGGTTGGAACACAGCGGCGACTCAAACAACCGAGGGGCGACCACGTGGCCGCCCCTCAAATATTGAAACGATTAATGGAGCCGAGGGGGATCGAACCCCTGACCTCATGACTGCCAGTCATGCGCTCTCCCAGCTGAGCTACGGCCCCTTGAGAAGTTAATTGACGCCGAAAAAATTCATGCGCCCGAACGTCGCGTGCCGACGCCCGAACGCGGAGAAAAAATAACATACGCTGAGGGCGCGTGACAACCGCGCGGAACGGTCGCGCATAGGGTTGAGGGCCACCGTTGCGAGGCTGTCCGCCGAACTCTTGCCAATCCCGACTAGCGTCGCCGGAACGCGCCGAGGAATGCTACGCCCGCGCCCGCGCAGAACAGCACGAGTCCGCCCGCGAGTCGCCACATGTTCGGCAGTTCGCGCACGTTCGTCTCGGTGACGACGATGGCGGCGTGCGGGTCGAGAAAGAGCGCGCGGTAGGCGATGACGCCGCCGACGGCTGCCAGAATGACTCCGATGAGCGCAACGACGATTCTCATTTGATGCGCCTGTCGCGCAGCAGCGCGAAGATGAAGAGTCCGAGGCCGACGAGAATCATCACCATGCTGCCCGCCAGAGAGGTCAGGCCAGCCCGTCGCACCTGACTTGCAGCCGCGCGGAGTCCCGTCTCGGCGTGAAGGGCGAAGGCGTCGCCGGGCGCGTCGGCGAAAGTGTTCCACGCCAGAACGACGCCGAGCGCCGCCAGCAGGATGCCGCCGCAGATGATGTTGAGCCTCGCGTCGCGCCGCACGAATTTATCTTCCTTTGAATTCCGGTTTGCGCTTTTCGAGGAAGGCGCGCACGCCTTCGTCCTTGTCCTCGCTGGAAAAGCAGAGCGCGAAGAGATCAACCTCGCGGCGCAAGCCTTCGTCGAGCGTCGAGCGCGAGGCCAGCTTGACGGCCTCCTTCGCCATGCGGAGCGCGACGGGGCTTTTCTCCGCGATGCGATTCGCGATCTCCAACGTCTTCGCTTCTAGTTCGGCGGCGGGGACGACCATGTTGACGAGGCCGAGATTGTGCGCGGTCTTGGCGTCAACGATGTCGCCCGTCAGGATCAACTCCATCGCCTTGCCTTCGCCGACGAGTCTGGTCAGGCGTTGCGTGCCGCCGCCGCCCGGAATGATGCCGAGGTTGATTTCGGGCTGGCCGAACTTGGCCGTCTCGCTTGCGATGCGCAGGTCGCACGAGAGCGCGAGTTCGCACCCGCCGCCGAGACAGTAGCCGTTAATCATCGCGATGACGGGCTTCGGGAAAGAATCCACGGCGGTGAAAAGAGAGCGTCCGGTCATCACGTCGCGCTGCGTGAGGGCTGTGCGCCCCTCGAACTCCGCGATGTCCGCGCCGGCGACGAAGGCTTTATCGCCCGCTCCTGTGAAGACGACGACCCGCACCTCTTCGTCGTCGCGCAAGGCTTCGAGCGCCGCCGCGCCCTCTTCGCGCGTCTTGATGTTGAGCGCGTTCATCTTCTGCGGGCGGTTGATCGTGATGAATGCCACGCGCCCGCGCTTTTCGACCAGCAGTGTTTCGTATGATGCCATGTGTGTGCTCCAAAAAAAGATATGAGTGACAGGTGACGGGTGGACAAGTTGAAAGACCTTGCCCGCGTGCTTGTCACCGGTCACTCGTCAATTATTACTTCTCTTTTTCGCCGGTCACTGTCCGTCTTCGCCGGAAGGCGCGGAGGCCGCTTGCTCGTCGGCGACCCATGAGACGAAGAGGCGCAGCCAGTTGTCGGCGGGTTCCATGATGGAGACGCCGATGCGCGCCGTGCCGTAGATGGCGGGGGCGATGCGGACGACGCGCGCCGTCACTTCGATGGGCGAGCCGTCGGGACGATGCGCGCGCAAATAGAGTTGATCGCCACGGCCCACGCGCTGGTTGAGGTGAAAGAGCGTGCCCGAAGTAGAGATGTCGTCGGTCTCGGTCGGCTCGCTCCACGCCGCGCCGTCCTCCGAGCGCCCGGAGATGACAATGGGCAGGCGCAACGCCATGCGCAACGCGAAACGTCTCTCTCCCTGATTGGGGGTGCTGCTCATAAAGAATCGGGAACTCAGGAGTCGGAAGTTAGAATAAAAGCTATCGAGGCCCTGCGTCTACCTTTTGAACTCCGTCTCATCCGTTATTAAACCCATCTCATGCGTTAATCGTTCCACTTGTAAAAACCTTCGCCGCTCTTTTTGCCGAGTTTCCCCGCGGCGACCATTTGTCGCAGAATCTCCGGCGGACGAAAACGCTCCGAGCCGAGCTTGCGGTGGAGATAGTCTGCGATATTGAGGCGTACATCGAGGCCGACGAGATCGGTCAGACGCAACGGCCCCATAGGATGATTGTAGCCCAACTCCATCGCCGTATCTATATCTTTTGCGCTCGCCACGCCCTCTTCGAGCATGCGCATCGCTTCGAGGCCCACCGCCACGCCGAGACGTGAAGACGCGAAGCCCGGCACGTCCCTAACGGTAATCGGCTCTTTGCGCATCCTTTGCCCGACCTCGCGCGCGACGGCAACGGTCTCTTCCGAGGTCTTCTCGCCGACGACGATTTCCAGCAGACGCATGATGTGTACGGGGTTGAAGAAGTGCATCCCGACGACGCGTTCCGGGTGCGCCGCTTCTTGCGCGATCTCCGTAATCGAGAGCGATGACGTGTTGGTCGCGAAGAAGAAAGACCCTGCGGCGACCTCTTCGATTTCGCGTAGCGTCTGCCGCTTCAACTCGATGCGTTCGGGCACGGCCTCGATGAAGAGATCGGCCCCGCCCGTCTCTTCCAAGCCCTTCGCCCCGCTGATGTTCGCGAGCGTCAGCGCACGCTCCTCTTCCGTCACCTTGCCGCGCTCGACGCCCTTCGCCAGATTCGTCTCGACGGCGCGCAAGCCCCGCGCGAGCACTTCCGCGCTGATGTCTCGGATGATGACGCGATAGCCCGCCGCCGCTGCAACCTGCGCGATGCCGTGGCCCATCGTGCCCGCGCCGAGGACGGCAATGGTCTCGATGCGGTTCGCTGAGTTCTGTTTACTGCTGTGTTCTGGTGTGCTCAAGCGGTTCGACGCCGGCCGGAGGTTTCGGGCGCTCCGAAGTCTGGCCGTGTGGTCATATTCGACTACGTTTCTCCGGGACGTTATACTACACGCGCGAGGAAAATGGCTACTTGCGAAGAAGTCCAGCGACGACGGATGGGCCGCTCCCGTTCCGTCGTCCGCGATGAAGCCTCGAACCACTTTTGAGGAGAGACGAAAAGTAAAGATGTCGAAAGAAACGTTGCATAAGGAAGTCGTCATCGTCGGTTCAGGCCCGGCTGGTCTGACCGCCGCGATCTACTCCGCGCGCGCAGACCTCAAGCCGCTCGTCGTCCACGGCCCGCAGCCCGGCGGCCAACTGACCATCACCACCGAGGTCGAGAATTATCCCGGCTTCGCGAAGGGCATACAGGGGCCGGAACTGATGCAGGAGTTCGAGGAACAGGCCAGACGCTTCGGCACGGAATTTCTCGTCACCTCAATCACGAAGGCCGATCTGGGAAAACGTCCCTTCACGCTCGAATCCGACGACCACATCATCAAGGCGGAAACGCTCATCATCGCTTCGGGCGCGTCGGCCAAGTGGCTCGGCATTCCCGGCGAAGCGCCCGCACCGCACGGCCTCGGCGGTCTCGGCGTTTCTGCGTGTGCGACGTGCGACGGCTTCTTCTTCAAGGGTAAGCCCATCGTCGTCGTCGGCGGCGGGGACACGGCGATGGAGGAAGCGACGTTTTTGACGCGATACGCCTCGCGCGTGACGGTCGTCCATCGTCGCGGAAGCCTGCGCGCGTCGAAGATCATGCAGGAGAAGGCGCAGAAGAACGAGAAGATCGAGTTCGTCTGGAACACGGACGTGACGGAGATTCTCGGCTCGCCGGAGACGGGCGTGACGGGCGTGCGCTTCTTCAACAATCAGACGAGAGAGGAGAGCATCTTTCCCTGCGAGGGCGTCTTCATCGCCATCGGCCACAAGCCCAACACGGATGTTTTCAAAGACTGGCTGGAGATGGACGACGTTGGATATCTCAAGACCGCAGGGCGCACGATGGCGACGAACATTCCCGGCGTCTTCGCCTGCGGCGACGCGCAGGACTCTTTCTACAGGCAGGCGATTACAGCCGCGGGCACGGGCTGCATGGCCGCCATTGACGCCGAGCGTTTTCTCGATAACCTGCCCGTCGAGATGCCGACCGGCGAAGAGATTACGATGGACGGCGAGCGCGTCACGGCGAACCACGAAATCATCATCATGCCCGACGGCGAGATCGTGCCGAACAGGGGCGACGAAGGCATCACAGCCAGCGGCGGCGACTAAAGCCCGCCCGCATTCCTCACTGTCCTTGAGCCTACGAATACGAACGCCGCGCCGGAAAATTTAAACGGCGCGGCGTTCGATTATCAAAGAGCCTTCACCGAGTCGCCGCCTGTCATCCGCGCCAGCTGGCGGTCGTGCGCGCGGCTGAGCAGAAGTTGCGCGAGGATCGAGCCGCTGAAGGCCATGAACATATCCCACTGCGTATCCCACGGGTCGCCCTGCGTGCCGAGAAAGTCGGTGGCCCGCGCGCCCTCGATGAGCGATGTCCACCACTCCGTAAATTCGTAGAAGGCGCTGAAGGCCAGACACACCGAGACGACGAGGAAAAAGAGCCAGCCGCCGCGTCGTAAGGGCGTGCAACGCAGCAGCACTTCGCGCGCGATCATCGCGGGGACGAAGCCTTGCGCGAAGTGGCCCACGCGGTCGTAGTGATTGCGCGTGAAGTGAAACAGTTCCTGCGCCCAGTAACCCAAAGGTACGCGCGCGTAAGAGTAATGGCCGCCGAGCATCAGGATGAGCGCGTGGACAAAGACGAGCCGGTAGACGAGCGGCGTGAAACGAAAACGCCGGGACAGCGCAAGCAGGATAAGCGCGCCCGCCACCGCCGGGAAAACTTCTTCGACCCACGTCAGGTAATCGAAAGGCTCGATGCCGGAGATAACGAGGCAGAGCAGCCCGATGCCGAGCAGGACGAACGGCTCGCGGCTTGGCGCGTCGTTCATGTGGGGCGTCCGTGAATGAGTAATGTTCAAAGCAGCACGATGGAATCGTCCGGCGGCGTGCGTCGCGACGCAGGCGCGGCGGTCGGTTGTTCGGTGTGCGGGCAGGCGTCGCAGTAGGAACCGAGTCGCGCGCGACGGTCTGCGCAGTCGTTACAGTCGAGAGCGCGTCCGAGTTCGCGCAGCGTTTCGAGAAGCGGCAGCAGCAGGCGTCCGCGCTCCGTCAGGAGATATTCGACGTGGGGCGGGCTGCCTCCCAGTTCGCGACGTTCGAGCATCGAGTCGGCCTCCATGTCGCGCAGGCGATCAACGAGCGTGCGGCTGCTGATGGGATGAAGCGCGGCCAGCAATTCGTTCGTGCGGCGCGGGCCGCGCACGAGGTCACGCACGATGAGCATCGTCCACTTGTCGCCCACCACCTGCAACGCGCCGGACACGGGACAGCCGTCGCCTTCTCTTCGCCTCATAGAGAATTGATTCCTCCTTTTCGCCGCGCGGCCCGCGCCCTTAGAAGATTGCTGCCGCCTTGAGTAGCCCGAATGGGCGTTAGCGGCGTCCGCCGGAAACTTTCGCGCAGCTTAACACAGGACGCGCCTTTACGATGTCGCTAAATATATTCTAAGATTGAACCGCCCCAAATCCACCAGTCTCAAAGTTTCAGCCGCGCACCCGACGCACGGCCCAACCGTCTCGTATCTCATGAAACGCGACGGGCCGCACGGGTCTTTAGTTCCCCGCACGACGCGCGACGTGCCGCCGAAAAGAATCCTATGAAACCGGAAATGGGGTTGGAGAAAGACATCGCGCCGTCGGCGGAAGAGAGCATGCCTGTGATCCTCGTCGCCGACGACGAGCCGGTCAACCTCGCGCTCATCAAGCGTAGGCTCGAATGGGAGAACTACGTCATCCACACCGCGCAGGACGGGCGCGAGGCGGTCGAGCGTGCGCGCGAGTTTCTGCCCGACCTCGTTATCCTCGACGTGATGATGCCTGTGCTCGACGGCCTGCAAGCCTGCCGTCTCTTGAAAGACAGGGGAGAGACGCGTGACATTCCCGTCATCTTCCTCTCCGCGCTCGACGACATGGAGACGAAGATCAACGGCCTCTCTCTGGGCGCGAACGATTACATCAGCAAGCCTTTCAGGGTTGAAGAGTTGATCGCGCGCGTGGGGGTGGCGATTCGACTCAAGCGCGAG
>JBAVPI010000612.1:0-6354 GCA_049692915.1 Pyrinomonadaceae bacterium | reverse complement strand
GCACCGCATCGTGCATCTCACCGGCGGAGTGCGCACGCAGCAGACGGATGCCCGCAGGCGGAGGCGCGCTCGACACACCTGCAACCACAGTCACGTCGGCCCCTCGCAGCCTCGCGGCTTCGGCGAGTGCGAAGCCCATCCGGCCCGAAGAACGGTTCGAGATGAAGCGCACTGGGTCAATCTCTTCGCGCGTCGCGCCTGCCGTGATGAGCACGCGCTCGCCCGTTAAGTCGTGCGCGCATCCGTGCTCGCCCTCGCCCAACATGTCACGCTCGCCCAACATGTCGAGCGCGGCGGCGACGATTCTCTCAGGCTCGCTCAGTCTGCCGGGGCCGAACGTCCCGCAGGCCATCTCGCCCGCGTCGGGTTCGACGACACGCACGCCGTCCGAGCGCAGGCGTTCGAGATTGCGCCGCGTCGCGGGGTGATTCCACATCGTCGTGTTCATCGCCGGGGCGACGAGCACGGGCGCGTTCGAGGCGAGATAGGTCGAAGTAAGAAAGTCGTCGGCGATGCCGTTGGCAAATTTGGCGATGATATTGGCGGTGGCCGGTGCGATGAGAAAAAGTTCGACGGTCTGCGAAAAAGTGATATGCGCGATGGGGTCTGGATTGTCGGGCGCATAGTCGTCAACGACGACGTGCGAGCCGGAGAGGGCGCGAAAAGTGAGCGGCGTGACGAATTCACACGCGCGCTTCGTCATCCCGACGCGCACAGTGCATCCGGCGCGTTGCAGCCCGCGCAAAATTTCGGCGGCCTTATACGCGGCGATGCCGCCCGAAACTCCGAGCGCCACGCGCCGCACGGCCCGTTTCCCGTCACCGATTTCCACCGAATCATGCAAAACGTCGGACGACATAAAATGCCCTGTGCGCTCACCCAGAATGTAGCACCGCCCGCGCGACGCGCGCAATTAAGGTTCGGTCTGCATGCGCGCATTAATCTTACGCGCGGCAGCGTCGCATCCTATGCGCGGCAGAGTCGCATCCGCTCGCATCGGTCACACAGGGCAGAGGCGTTGTGCTAAACTTCGGCACACGTTGCCCCCGATGAGATTCACATGCCGGCGAAGGCTCTTCAAGGAGTGACGAACGCCGGCACATTTTGAGGCACGGAAGAGATGAGGGCGAAAGTCACATTGCGCCGACTTGGGATTTTAATGTTTATGCTGTGCGTCGTCTGCGCGGGCGTCTGTGCCCAGAAGACGCGACGCGCGCATGGCGACGCCGACTCAAGGTTCGGGCCAGCCGTGCGCTCCTATCTCGCATATCTACGCAACGAGCAGGAGGTGGTGGACGACCGCGTCAGCCGCCGCGAAGTCAATCGCACGTATTACGTGCGCAACTCGAATCGCATTAAGGCACTGCGCGAGATGGCGATCCGCATCGCGCTGGAAAGTGACAACGACTATCTCCCCGAACTCGAAGCCGTCTCCTTAGACGAGTTCGATCAGTTGTTCGACGATCCGCATCCGACGCCCGAAACGCTCCGCACGGACGAAACGCTCAACTATCAACTCAGATACCTCGGCGCGTTGACGGAAGGGCGCGAGAAGTTCTACCTCTTCGCGCGGCTCGATCCATACGAGCAGGCCGAGTTGCGGAAAAAAGAGAAAGAGAAGGCGAAATCTCAACCGGAGACGACCGCGCCGGGGCCGTCATCCGCCAATTCGGCGACGCGCCCGCGCCGCATCATCTCGCCTTGAGCATTTGAGAGATTGGCGTTCGAGAGTATAACTTCGATGAGTCAGCAAACATTGTTCGAGCAGAATCGTGCGAGCGGGACAGTCAATGTCGAGCGGGTCGTGCTTTACGCGCTCGGCGATTTTCAGATGCGTGGAAAATTGCTCTCCGAGCGTGAACTGCCGTTAGATCGCCTGCGCGGGGCTTTGCGCCGTGCCGCTGAGAAATTGGCCGTCGAAGAACTGAGCGACGAACTGGCCGCCACCACCCTCGACGCGCTCGGCGCACGCGTGCGGCGCGTCCCGTCTTTCTTCGCGAAGCACCCTTACCGCGTCACCGTGCCCGCGTCGCTCGCCACGCGCGCGCGCGACTTCGTGCAGGCACTTGCCGGACGCACGGAATAAAAATTCATGCGGGATTTTTTTGTGAAAGGGGATAGTTGCTCCTTAATCTCTATTCAGACACAATTTGAGCCTGAGACGGAAGGGTGAGGGAGCAGCACGGAGCAGAAGTTAAATATTTCCGTCGTCGGACGTGAAGAAACGTATTGCTTCCGCCCTCGCCGTTTGCTACCATGCGTCGCAGATTCACTGACACACGAAATTGATGGTTGGTAAATGCCGCCCGCGATTGATGATTTTGTGAATTTGCAGACGGAGCACAAAGGGTCGCAGCAGAGTTCATCTATTAATCACAGGCGGCAGTCGTTAGACCTCATGAAATATTCAAAAAAGCTTGAATTTGCGCAAATGTTTATTGACACCGAGGCGTCTTTCGTGTAAAAAAGCGGGGTCTTTAGAAGCCCACAGTGGCTCTCATACCTGCTTTTTTGAGGGAATTACCGCGCGGGGTTCTTTGATTACAGAGGCGATTGGCGAGATAAGCACAAGAAAATTCGTCTTCGGCGAGTTCTCTCAAAGAGAGACATCGCGGCGCGCTCTCTAAAAAATTGACAGTTTCACCTACGGGAGGAGAAGTAATGATTAGCAGAACTTGGAGCCGTAAGCCCATTACGCTGGCTCTGGCGCTCGCCATCTTGAGCGTGTCCTCGATGGTCGCATTGGCCGCGCCGCAACAGGGGCCTTCGGGCGACTTGTCGGTTGTCGGCGAGGTTTCCATCAACGGCACGAGCGCCATATCCGGTGCGACAGTTTTCTCTGACAGCACGATCACAACCGCGAAAGGTTCGAGCGCCGTCGTCAGCCTTGGCAAACTCGGGCGAGTTGAAGTGTTGCCCGATTCCACACTCAAACTAAGCTTCACCGACAAGGGCGTGACGGGCATGCTCGACGCCGGACGCGTGCGCTTTTCCACGTCATCCGGTATCAGCGCGAACGTGACCACCAAAGATGGTTCAGCCGTGGCCGACAACAGCCAAGCGAACGTCTTTATGGTTGACGTTGAGTGCGGCAACACCATCGTTTCCACTCAATCGGGTCGAGTCGAGTTACGTGCCGGAAATACCGTCAAGCAGGTTGCTGCCGGTAATCAGGACACAGCAGGTCAGGCCACTCCGGGCACGCGCTGCACGCGTTTCACGCAGCCGAGAATGCACGGTATCGGCGGCGGCGCTCTCGCGGCGTTGCTGCTGGCCGCAGGCGGTGCCATCGCGGCCGCGATTATTGCGGCGACTCAGGACAATGATTTCAACTTCGGCGGAAATCCGGTTGTCATCAGCCCTAGTCGCTAAACAGTAGCTCTTTTCGCTGCGCGTCTAACGGCGCGCGGTTGAATATAGACTCAACACAATTGCGGGTCACGCGCTTGAATCTGACGCGTGGCCCGCAACCTTTTGTCCGTCATGAAAATTCCCTCCGTTTGAAAGGCTGGCGTTTTCAATGCACATCGCGGTCATAGGGACGGGCTACGTCGGTTTGGTGACGGGGGCCTGTTTCGCCGAGTTCGGCACGAGCGTGACGTGCGTGGACGTTGACGCCGGGAAGATCGCCCGACTCCATCAAGGGGTGATGCCGATCTACGAGCCGGGCCTCGACAAACTGGTCGAGAAGAACGTCCACGCCGGTCGCCTCCAATTCACCACAGACCTCGGCGCGGCGGTCGAGCAGTCGCTCGTCATTTTCCTCGCCGTCGGCACTCCGCCTAAAGAGGACGGCTCGGCTGACCTCTCCTTTATCGAAGAGGCGGCGCGTGGCGTGGCGGGGCACATGAACGGCTACAAGGTGGTGGTGACGAAGTCCACCGTCCCCGTCGGCACGGGCGAGCGCCTGCGCCGCCTGATCTCCGAGCATCTACCGGAGAAACATAATTTCGGGGTCGTCTCGAACCCTGAATTCTTACGAGAGGGCGCGGCCATAGATGATTTCATGCGGCCCGACCGTGTCGTCATCGGCAGCCGCGATGAAGAGGCCGTCGCCATCATGCGCGACCTCTATCGCCCGCTCTACCTCATCGAAACGCCGGTCGTCATCACTTCACTTGAGGCGGCCGAGTTGACGAAGTACGCCGCCAACGCTTTTCTCGCCACCAAGATTTCCTTCATCAACGAGATCGCCAACCTCTGCGACCGCATCGGGTGCGACGTGCACGACGTGGCGAAGGCCATCGGGATGGACAATCGCATCGGCAGAAAATTTCTGCATCCCGGCCCCGGTTACGGCGGCTCTTGCTTTCCGAAGGACACGTCGGCGCTGCTGGCCGTGGCGCGCTCCTTCGGCGGCGAGGCACGCATCGTCGAGGCGGTGATCGAGGTCAACCGGCGGCAGCGTGAAGAGATGGTGCCAAAGATCGAGCGTCTGGCGGGCGGCTTGGAAGGTAAGACCATCGCCGTGCTCGGACTCTCTTTCAAGCCTGAGACGGACGATATGCGTGACGCGCCTTCGGTTGACATCATCGGGATGCTCATCGAGCGCGGCGCGAAAATTC
This sequence comes from Pyrinomonadaceae bacterium, assembly GCA_049692915.1. GTDB lineage: Bacteria > Acidobacteriota > Blastocatellia > Pyrinomonadales > Pyrinomonadaceae > JAIVJG01. The sequence continues at coordinate 1,789 of JBAVPI010000612.1, read as the reverse complement.
GCGCTTACGATCCGGTGGCGATGGAGGCGGCTCAAAAGGTGCTGCCCGGTATCGAGTACGCGGCGGACGAGTATGCGGCGGTCGAAGGCGCGGACGCACTGGTTTTCATGACGGAGTGGAATCAGTTTCGCGCGCTCGACATGCGACGCATTAAGGAACTGATGCGCGCTCCGCGAATCGCCGACCTGCGTAACATTTATGAACCCGCTTCCGTGCGCGAACTCGGTTTCGATTACGTCGGTGTGGGAAGGTAAAAGTAGTAATGAGTGATGATGGAGAACATTTTGTTTTCCTGTCGCTCACGACTCGACACATCTTATGAGTCTTTCAGGAATCGTTTTAGTCACGGGCGGCGCAGGGTTCATCGGCTCGCATCTGGCGGCGGCGTTCGCGAAGAGCGGAGCGCGCGTCCGCGTCATTGACGATCTCTCGACCGGCCACCGTGAAAATATTGAAGAGGTCGGAAGCGACGTTGACTTCGTCGAAGGTAGTTTGAATAATCCGGACGACTTGAGACGTGCCCTCGACGGGGTGGAACTTGTGTTTCACGAAGCGGCCATTCCGTCCGTGCCGCGCTCGGTGGACAATCCGCTCGAAACGCATCGCGCTTGCGCCGAAGCGACTTTCTCGCTGCTGCTGGCGGCGAAAGAGCGGGGCGTGCGCCGTCTCATCTACGCGGCATCGAGTTCGGCTTACGGCGACCAGCCGACGCTCCCGAAGTCGGAGGGGATGCGCCCCGACCCGCTCTCTCCATACGCGGCGGCGAAACTCGTCGGCGAATACTACTGTCAGGTCTGGGCGCGCACTTACAATTTCGAGACGCTCTGCCTGCGTTATTTCAACGTCTTCGGCCCGCGCCAAGACCCAAGCTCGCATTATTCCGGCGTGATCTCGCGCTTCACTGCCGCGCTCCTGAGCGGCGAGCGGCCCGTCATCTACGGCGACGGCGAACAGTCGCGCGATTTCACTTACATCGCGAACGTGGTTGATGCCAACATGCGCGCGGCTGAGACGACGCGCGGCATCGGCGAAGTCGTCAACGTCGCCACCGGCCAGCAGACGACGCTCAACGAGTTGCTTGACGTGTTGAAGAGAATTACGGGTCAGCCCGGTGTCGAAGCGGAATACCGCGAGGCGCGCATCGGCGACGTGCGGCACAGCGTGGCCGACATCTCGCTCGCGCGTGAAGTGCTCGACTACGGGCCACACGTCGGCCTCGAAGATGGTTTGCGAAAAACTATTGACTGGTGGAAGCAGAGCCGCTTCGCGAAGCGCGCGTAATTCGTTCTTACCCGTCCGACTTGAACAACTTTTTTAAGCTCTCCGTGTACGGAGGTCGCGCGACGCCCTTGTCCGTGATGATGGCGGCGATGAGCGCGTTGGGCGTCACGTCGAAGGCAGGGTTATGGACGGCGACGCCTTCGGGAGAGAGGCGCTGTTCGCGGATGTGTGTAACTTCACGGGCGTCGCGTTCCTCGATGGGTATCCCATCGCCGCTGGCGACGTTGAGGTCAATCGTCGAGATGGGCGCGGCGACGTAGAATGGAATGCCGTGCTCGCGCGCCAGCACCGCGACCATGTAAGTCCCGATCTTGTTGGCCGTGTCGCCGTTGGCCGCGATGCGGTCAGCCCCGACCACCACCACGTCAACTTTTCCACCCTTCATCACATGCCCCGCCATGTTGTCGGTGATGACCGTCACCGGAATCTCGTCCCTGTCCAACTCCCATGCGGTCAAACGCGCTCCCTGCAAAAAGGGGCGCGTCTCGTCGGCGATGACGGCGACGCG
>JBAVPI010000611.1:0-3680 GCA_049692915.1 Pyrinomonadaceae bacterium | reverse complement strand
CACGCCGCCCGCCGTCTTCTCGTGCAGCAGCGCATAGAGCAGATGTTCGAGCGTCACGTATTCGTGTCGGCGCTTGACGGCCTCCATCACGGCGACGTTCAGAGTGGCCTGTAGTTCTTTGGTAATCATGTCAAAGCTTTGAATCGTGAATCGTGAATCGTCAATCGTGAATAGAAAAACTGTCCTTATCTATTCACGATTGACGATTCACGATTCACGATTCAAGGCTTTGACATGATTACCAAAGAACTACAGGCCACTCTGAACGTCGCGGTGATGGAGGCCGTTAAGCGCCGCCACGAATACGTGACGCTCGAACATCTGCTCTATGCGCTGCTGCACGAGAAGACGGCGGGCGGCGTGCTGCGCCACTGCGGCGCGAATACCGAAACTCTAACGCGCGAGTTGGAAAAGTTTTTCGACGAGAAGATGGAGACCGTGCCCGTCGGGAGCGACGACGTGCCGGAACACACGGCGATGTTTCAGCGCGTCGTCGAGTATGCGCTGTTGCAGGCGGAAGGCTCCGGGCAACGCGAGATCAACGGCGGGAACGTCCTCGCCGCGTTGTTTCAGGCGGAGCGTTCGCAGGCCGTCTATCTGCTCAGGAAGCAGGGCGTCACGCGCCTCGACGTGCTCAACTATCTCGCGCACGGCATCTCGAAAATTTCGGACGGCGGATTCATCGCCGAAGGCGGCGAGACGGAAGCAGGGCAGGACGACCCTGCGCGCGAGCGCGACCCGCTCGCGGACTATACCGTCAACCTCATCGAGCGTGCCGCCGCAGGCTTCATTGACCCGCTCATCGGTCGCGCGCCGGAACTTTTGCGCACGATTCAAGTGCTCTGTCGTCGTCGCAAGAATAATCCCATCTACGTCGGCGACCCCGGCGTCGGCAAGACGGCGATTGCCGAAGGGTTGGCCCTGAAGATTCAACAGGGGGATGTGCCCGAAGCGTTGAAGGGTGCGGAAATGTACGCGCTCGACATGGGCGCGCTCCTCGCCGGCACGAAGTATCGCGGCGAGTTCGAGCAGCGGCTGAAAGGGGTCATCAATGCTTTGAAGAAGAGGCCGAACTGCATTCTCTTCATAGACGAGATACACACCATCGTCGGCGCGGGCGCGGTTTCCGGCGGCTCGATGGATGCCTCGAACATCATCAAGCCGGTGCTCGCCTCCGGCGAGATACGCTGCATCGGCTCGACGACTTATCCGGAATACAAGGCGGCCTTCGAGCGTGACCGCGCGCTCGCGCGCCGCTTTCAGAAAATCGAAGTGGGCGAGCCGACCGTCGCCGAGACCGTCCAGATTCTTCAAGGTCTCAAGCCGTACTACGAAGAGCACCACGCCGTCCGCTACACCGACGATGCCCTCGCCGCCGCCGCAGAGTTGTCCGCCAAGCATATTCACGACCGCTATCTTCCGGACAAGGCCATTGACGTGATGGACGAAGTGGGCGCGATGATTAAGCTGCTGCCCGCTGAAGAGAGGCCGGAATCAATCGGCGTCCACGAGATCGAACAGGTCGTCGCGCGCATCGCCAAGATTCCGACGCGCACCGTCGGCGGCACCGAGCGCGACCGTCTGAAAAATCTCGAAGGCGAATTGCGCTCCGTCATCTACGGGCAAGATCACGCGATCACAGGCATCGTCAACGCCATCAAACTCTCGCGCTCCGGTCTCGGCCACCCGGAAAAGCCCGTCGGCTCGTTCCTCTTCTCCGGCCCGACCGGCGTCGGCAAAACCGAACTCGCCAAGCAACTCGCGCAAGCTCTCGGCGTCGAATTCCTGCGCTTCGACATGAGCGAGTATATGGAGCCGCACACCGTCTCAAGACTTATCGGCGCGCCGCCCGGCTACGTCGGATTCGATCAGGGCGGGCTGCTGACCGATGCCGTTAACAAGACGCCTTACGCCGTCCTCGTCCTTGACGAGATCGAGAAGGCGCACCCGAACCTCTTCAACATTCTCTTGCAGGTGATGGATCACGCGACGCTCACGGACAACAACGGCAAGCGGGCAGACTTTCACAACATCGTTCTGATTATGACGACGAACGCGGGCGCGCGTGAGATGAGCGACGCGCGCATCGGTTTCCAACAACAAGCGCAGAGGGCCGACGATCTCGGCAAAAGCGATGGCGGCGACGGTAAGGGCGGCGATAAAGAAGGGGGCGGCGCGGCGAAAACTTCCGGCGGGATGGGCAAAGGGCGCGGCGCAATCGAGCGCACCTTCAGTCCTGAATTTCGCAACCGTCTCGACGCGTGGATCGCCTTCGAGCCTCTCTCGTTCGCCACCATCGAGCGGGTCGTGGACAAATTCATCAACGAACTGCGCGCGCAACTCGCTGAGAAGCGGGTCGAGATCGAGTTGACGGAAAAGGCGCGTCGCTGGCTCGCCGAGCACGGCTACGACCGGCAGTTCGGCGCGCGACCGATGGCGCGTCTGATTCAGGAAAAAATCAAAGCGCCCGTCGCCGAACAGATTCTCTTCGGCTCTCTGGCGTCGGGCGGCAGCGTGCGGATTGACGAAACGGGCGGCGAACTTGCGGTGGAATTTCAAGCCGCCGACTAACTCAAAAACGTCTCCCAACAACGTCCCCCAACGTCTCCCCAAAACGCCCCGCGTTGCCTCGCGCGACCGACGCTCGTGAAGGGTCAAAAAAAACGGCCCGACGAAATTTATCGCCGGGCCGTTTTCGTCTCTTGCGTCGTTGCCGCACGCGCGCGCGTTACTTCTTGAGCGCGTTCGCCGCCTGCTTCTTCTTAAACTCCTCGAAATACCCTCGCATGGTGACGGGCAGATAGACCTCTTCGGTGTCTCGATACTCCATCCCCTTCGTCACGGCCCAACGCGCGATCCACGAATCGCCGCGCTCGCCCGTGTACGTGTCGGGCAGACTGTAGGCTTCGTCCTTCGTGGCCTGCTCCATCGTGACGAACGAGTAGCCGCGTCGCTTCAACATCGCCGCGAGGTCGTCGAAGCTATCGGCGTTGAGCGCGCCCGCCGTGAGCATCAAGACCTGCGGAATTTCACGACCCACCACTTCGCGCGAATATTCTTCGTAGAACTCGAACATGCGTTCCATATAAGGGATGTACTCGGCGCGAATGCGTTCCGCCATCCCGTCGTCATCGCGGCGTAGCGCCTCGATGTAAGCGTGCGAGAAGAGCCAGTCCATGTTGTCAATCGTGACGGGGTGAATCTGATAGCCGCGCTCGCGCAGGAATTTTTCGGTCTCCGTCTTGGCCTCCAACGTCGAGCCTGTGTTCAGGTATGGATAGCTGAAGTAACGCAGCCGACGCCCGCGCTCGCGCACGAGTTCATCCATGATCTTCTCTCCGCGCAAGACCTCCGCCTGAAAGTCCGACTGCGAGGCATGATAGAGGCTCGTGTGTTTGAAAGTTTCGTTGCCGAGTTCGTGCCCGGCGTCGAGCCATTCGCGCAGGAGACCGACGCGCGCATCGTCCGGTGTGCCGTCTTCTTTGTAGAGCCGCGCTTCGTTGACGAAGGCGACCGACTCGATCTTATTGGCGGCGAGACTGCGCATCAGCTTGCGCGTCTTGTTCGTGAGCCGCCCGTTGTCGTAAATATTGTTGGCAGGAAAATTGACGAACGTGACGGCCACTTCGCGGCGCGCGCGCTTCGCGATTTTCTGCGCGCCGTCGGCGGCGGCGCTCGCG
>JBAVPI010000610.1:0-6332 GCA_049692915.1 Pyrinomonadaceae bacterium | reverse complement strand
CGACCGCGCCGAAGCCGCGCATCGTGAACGCGCGATCAACCGGCAGCCGCGCAATCGTCCCCGTCGAGCGAGCAGGCATGCCGAGGGCCAACGCATGAAGCGCGCGCTTCAACTCTTCAAGCCCCGCGCCGCTGCGCGCGCTCGCGGCGACGATTGGCGCTCCCGCAAGAAACGAACCGGCGATGAGTTCGTCGGCTTCGGCGCGCACGAGTTCGAGCAGTTCATCTTCGACCGCATCAATCTTTGTGAGGACGACGAGGCCGGACTTGATGCCGAGCAGCGAGCAGATGTCGAAGTGTTCGCGCGTCTGCGGCATGACGCCTTCGTCCGCCGCGATGACGAGCACGACGAGGTCTATGCCCTGTGCGCCCGCGAGCATGTTCCTGACGAAACGCTCGTGGCCCGGCACGTCCACGAATCCGACGCGCACGTCGTCGCTCAGGTCGAGTTCCGCGAAGCCGAGATCAATCGTGATGCCGCGCCGCTTCTCTTCCGGCAGACGGTCGGCGTCAACGCCCGTCAGTGCGCGCACGAGCGAAGTCTTTCCGTGGTCAATGTGTCCGGCTGTGCCGACGATGATGGAGCGCATGAATTGGTGAATCGTAAATCGTAAATCGTGAATCGTGAATCGTGAATCGTGAATCGTAAATCGTAAGTCGTGAATCGTGAACCGGAGGGACGCGGGCATCCCATTTAGCATTGAGCGTTCAACGGCATTCATTAGAGCCATTTGAAGACGCTGACGATGTTGGAGAAATCGTCCGTCCAGACGACGAAGTTGTGCTTGGCTTCGTCGGGCGGATGCCAGCGCGCGTCGGCGTCGAGCGGGCGGAGGTCTTCCGTGCGGCGCGCGACGACGACCCAGTGCGAAGGGTCTCTGCCGCTCACTGTGTCGTGGCCCGGATCGTTGAAGCCGAGGGCGGACAGGTTCGCGTCGCGCGTCAGCCCGCCGATGACGGCGTTGAGGTCGAGCGTGCGGTTCGAGAGATGAAAGGCGATGAAACCGCCCGTCGCGAGTTTCGAGACGTAGAGCGCCAGCGCCTCGCGCGTCAAGAGGTGCGCGGGGATGGCGTCGGAACTGAAAGCGTCGAGGATGATGAGGTCGTAGCTGCCGTCGGCGGCGTCGCGCAATTTCAGGCGCGCATCGCCGAGCACGACCGAGACGGGCGCGCGCGCGCAAGTCTGTAGATAAGTGAAATAGTTCGGGTCGCGTGCGATGCGGACGACCGCCGGGTTGATTTCGTAGAACGTCCAGTTCTGGCCCGCTGTCGCATAAGCCGCGCTCGCCCCCGTGCCGAGTCCGACGACGGCGACGTTCCCCGACGAAGTGGCCCGCTTGTTGAACGCCTCGAAGACGGAGCCGAGCGGCCCCTCTTGGTGATAATAAGAGAGCGGCTCGCATTGCCGCGCCGGGTCGAGAAGTTGCCGTCCGTGGAGCGTGCTGCCGTAGCGCAGGGTGTGGAGCGTCTCGGAATCATTGAGGCTGACGCGCAACGTGCCGTAAAAATTTCGTTCGGCCCGCAACGTCGTCGAACTCGATTCGGTGAAGACGAGACTGCCGAGCATGATCGCGGCGAGGCCGAGCGCGAAACGCAGGCGTCGTCTCTTGAAGAAATGATTGAGCAGAAAGAGCGGCACGCCGACGACGACGGCGACCTTTGCAATCGTCAGCATCTCAAGCGGCATGACGGCGAGCGAGAGCGCGACGGTCAACGCTCCCATCGCGACGGGCAGCAGATAGTCGAGTTGTCGCGCGCTCTTTTCCTGCGTCGCCGACGGCGGCTCTCGCGGAAGGGTCTTGAGCGTGAAGTGACGTAAGAATCCTTTACGTTCCGCGCCGCGCGCCTCCGGCAGAGGGCGCAAGAAGCAAGCGACGACGATCAGGAGCGGGTACTCGACGATTGAGTTGAAAATGAGCGGAGCGATGAGCGCATTGAAGACTCCGCCGAGCGCGCCGCCGACGGCGAGCCACAGATAAAATTCCGCCAGACCATGCGCCGCTGGCCGCTCGTCCGCGAGTTGCGCGTGACAGACGTAGGCCGCGACGAAGAAGAACAAGAGATGCACGAGGACGAAGAACCACGCGGGCTGCACCGCTCCCGAAAGATAGACGAGCGTGAGAATGACCGCCGCGCCGGGCAGGATGCGGGCCGCGCTCGCAAGCGGCAACACGCGCCCGCGCGCGAACGCGAGCACGAAGGTCAGCAGGTAGAGCGCGAGCGGGATGACCCAGAGCAGAGGCACTGCCGTCACGTCCGTTGTGATGTACGTCGTCACGCCGAGCACGAGGCTCGAAGGCACGAAGGCCAACAGCGTCCAGCGCAGACGTTGTCGCGGCGTGATTGTCGCGGCGCGCGTCTCGTTTTGCGTTCGTCCCTCGACGACGGATGAATCGGTTGACGCATGACGCGACGGCCCGCTTCCCGCAGCGAGTGAAGCGGAGCGCCACAGCACGACGGCGCACGAAAGAAAGAGCGCGGCGAGCGCGGCGTAGGCCCACGCCCAGAAGTTTTCCTGCTGTCGAAGTGTGAGGCTCGATTCCAGCGCGAGCGGAAAGGCGATGAGCGCGCAGAGGCTGCCCGCGTTGCTTGCGGCGTAGAGAAAGTAAGGGTCGCCCGCGCTCGCGCCGCGCGTCTGCGAAAACCATTTTTGCAGCAGCGGCGCGCTCGACGAAACGACGAAGAACGGCAGCCCCGTCGTCAAAAGCAGTCGCCACAAAAGCCAAGGGACGGGGTTGGACTGCGCGGCGGGCACGTCGCTCCACGCGGCGGCAGAGATGACGACGGGTAAAAAAAGCGCCGCCGTTGCGAGCAGCAAAGCGTGGACGAAGAGTTGCCCGCGCGTGTCGAGCCATTTCGTGACGGCGAGCGCGTAGGCGTAACCGGCCAGCAGCATGCCCTGAAAAAAAAGCATGCACGTATTCCAGACCGTCGGCGTCCCGCCCATCAGCGGCAGAAGCATCTTCGCGATCAGCGGCTCGGCCCAGAAGAGCAGAAACGCGCTGACGAAAAGTGTGATGGCGAAGAGCGTGGACATAAAGACGCGAATCGTGAATCATGAACGGAAGAGAGCGCTCTGCCGTGGTCAGGGCGTATTTCCACACCGTCGTTCGTTCGGGTAAGTCGTGAGCCGTGAGGTGCTCGCCGGTCGCGCTCAGGCCGTCAAAAAACCTTCCGCTGGATTTTGTGAAATGAATGTGAGATGCTTCGTCGCACCGCACAAACTGAAGGGAGCGATTATGCCAGAGCGAGCGAAAAACGGCGATACCGTGCGCGTCCACTACACGGGGCGTTTGGATGGAGGGACGGTCTTCGACACGTCCGAAGGCGGCGAGCCGCTGGAGTTTAAGGTCGGCGAGGGACAGGTCATCGCCGGTTTCGACGAAGCGGTGCGCGGCATGAATGTCGGCGATAAGAAGACGGTCGAGATCGAGCCTGACGATGCCTACGGAGAGCGACGCGAACAGCTTGTGCAATCAGTGCCGCGCGAAGGGATGAATCTTGAGAGCGAACCGGAGCAGGGCATGAATCTCGTCATGCAACTCCCCGACGGCAATCAGATTCCCGTGACCATCACCGAAGTCACCGACACGCACGTCACGCTCGATGCCAACCACCCGCTCGCAGGCCGGAAGCTCGTCTTCGACGTGGAACTCGTCGGCAACGATTCCGACAACTGAACCGGAAGTCAAAGGAGTCGGCAGACGAAAAGTGAAGCCGCAAATTTTCTTCGTGCTGCCGACTCCTCGCTTCTATTCTCTGCTCCGGCGACGGAACGGGTATCGTGTCGGGCGGGTCTCCATACAAAATCAGTAAGATTAAATACGTGCTGCCGGAAAACAATCAGGCATCAGGTAAATATATTCACTCGTCGTCTTCCGGCGCGACGCCGAAGTAGTGCATCCATTCTCCTAGTTCCGACGCGGCGACGCCGCTGCTCTCCCGCCGCTCGCCACGAGTCTCCGCGACGTTTTCCGTTTTCGCATCGAGACGGCGACGAAACTCTCCCGCGCGGACGACCTCGACGCCGGAGCGACGGACGTAGCCCGCGAGCGCGCGGTCACTCGTCACGACCTTGAGCGTGCGGCGCTCGCGCGATGCGTCCACCATCAGCTTGATGCGCTCGTCGGCGTCCGAGCCGCGCTCGGCGTAAAAGACGCGGACGCCCATGAAGCTTGAGCCGTCAGGAAAATGTTCGTCCGGCGCGCCGTCGAAGACGACATCCACACTCACGCCAGCCACGCGCGCGAACCTCGACAACTCGACGAGCAATGTGCGCCGCGCGCCCGGCTTGTCCCTGTGCCAGTTGACGCGCCCGCCCATCACGTTGTTTCCGTCAACGAGGTACGACACAGCGGCGCGCTACTCCGGTTTGAACTCGTAAGTCAGCAGGCCGTTCACCTTGATGGGTTTCCCCGATAGCAGCGTCGGCGTGAATCGCGCCTGCCGCGCCGCCGCGACGGCGGACGCTTGCAGCAGTGGATGACCGCTCACGGCTTTCGCCGCGACGACGCTTCCCCCCTCGTCAACCGTCACCTGCACAACCACCTTGCCCGACGCGTGTACGGCCTTTCCTGCCGTAGGGTAAACAGGAGCGGGCAGGATGATCGCCTTGTCGTTCAAGACGCCGCCGCTGATCTGCGGTCGCCCGCCGCCGCTCTCATCGTCCGGCTGCGAGTCGCCGTCATTGTCCTCCGTGTCTCCGCTCCCGCTTTCATCATCAACGACGTTGACGGTCTCACCGTCCGAGACTTTGACGACGGCGTTCGCGATCCGCCATGTGCCGTGCTCGCGCTCCATCGTGGCGACATACTGGCCGCTCGCCTTCGTTCCCTCGACGGACATGGTGAAGATCGCGCCGCCCGTCCCGTCCGCCTCCTCCTTATACGTGCCGATGGGAAAGCCCGTGCTCTTAATCTCGCCGAGGCTGTCGGCGACGGCGCGGCTGCTCTTCAACTTGCCTTCGGCCATCTTGTAGGCGTCGGAAGATTTGAGACTGCTCTCGACGTACTTCACGCCGTAATAGACGGCGATGCCCGCACCGGCCACGCCGACGACAAGCAGCGCGAACAGGATAAGCAGAATTTTCCCCAGACGCGACTTCTTGCGCGGCTCTCTGGCGGCGGCGGCCTGCGGATTCGCGCCCCAAGATGTTTGAACTTGCGAATGTGGCTGCTGTGGCGGCTGTTGAACGGCGGGCGGCGTGTAGGCCGGAGGTGTGTAGGCCGACGGCTCGCCGACCGGCGTGCCGCATCTCGGACAAAATTTCAGGTTGGGTGCGAGTTGATTACCGCAATTGCCGCAATGCATTTCTTCGTCCTCCGAATTTGAAGGCGCGGGGGTTTCATCTCTCTGACGCCGCGCAGCGCCCGTTGAATGCGCGGCAATGCAATGTTTCAGGGACAGTGACGATTCAGTTTCCTCAAACGAACGCCTGCCCATAGTCGCAGTATTCCACAACCGGGCACTGCTCGCATAGAGGTTCGCGCGGGCGACAGAGTTTGCGCCCGTGGCGTATGAGGTTGACGTGAAACGAATAGAACTTTCCGTCGGGCACGAGGCGGCTCATGATCTCGTGCGCGCGGCGGTCTGTGCATTTTTCGGGAATCAGCCCGACGCGGCGCAGCACGCGGAAGATGTGCGTGTCGAGCGGAAAGACGTTTTTGTGACAGGCGAAGAGGAGCGTGCACGCCACCGTCTTCGGCCCGATGCCGCGAAACTGCGAGAGATACTGCATCGCCTCTTCCGTCGGCGCGTCGTGGAGAAAGAAGAGATCAAACGTGCCGTGTTCCAACTTAATCTGCCGGAGCACTTCGCGTATGACGGCGGCCTTCTGGTTGGCGAGTCCGCCGGAGCGGATCGTGTCGGCGAGCGTACCCTCGCGAGCGCGCAGGACTGAGTCCCAATCAGGAAAACGTTTTTTGAGCGCGGCGAAAGTGCGTTCGCTGTTCGTGTCGCTCGTCGCTTGAGAGAGAATAATCTGCACGAGCATGTCGAGCGGGTCGGACTGGCCCGCGACGCGACGATTGACGGGGATGCCGTAAGCGTGTTCGAGGTTCTGAATGATGTAGCGGACGGGCTTCTCTTCCGCCACGCGCGCAGCCCACGCGTCGGCGTCTGATGATGGCGGCGTGCGTCCCTTCGACGCGACGACGGCGAACGCAGCGCCCGTTGTCTCCGCTGCGGTGCTGCGTGTGCTTTTTGGTTCAGCCTTCCGGCTGCTCTTTCGACGCGGCGATGACGCGCTCATAAAATTCTATGTACTGCGGAATCACGAGGTCTGTGCTGTAGCGGCCCACGGCACGCTCGCGCGCGCGCCGTCCCATCTCGCGC
>JBAVPI010000609.1:0-1588 GCA_049692915.1 Pyrinomonadaceae bacterium | reverse complement strand
GGGATGAGACTGGCGAATGTGAGTCTCACGTCGGACGTTAACGATTTTTTTCGTCAACATCCGGCGGCCTCTCTGGAGTTTCAACTGTTGACGGAAACGGCTCTTGAAGCGGCGGGATGACGGGCATTGAATGTTGAATCGCCGCGCCCGATTCGCGGCCTTCATCTCTTCATTCGTCATTTAGCATTCATCATTCATCGTTTATCACTTATAATCCCACGCTTATGTCAGAGAACTTGAAAGCGGCACAGAGACCGACGGCGGGGTTGAGCGTCGTGGACAAACTGCGCCTGCTGCTCGACATCACGAAAAAGATCAGCCGCTCGCTCAAGCTAGACGAGGTGCTGGCGCTCGTCATGGACACGCTCGACTCGCTTCTGCCCTACGACGCGGCGGGCATCTACCTCATCAAGCCCGACCCGCAGGAAGCGACCACGTCAGGCACAGACGTTGACGTGTCTCTGCGTTTTCACGCGGAGGCCGTGCGCGGCTACGACATCGAAGAATTGATGGAGTTGAATCTCAAAGCGGGCGAGGGACTTATCAGCTATGTGGCGCACACGGGCGAGGCCATCCTCGTGCCGGACGTGCGCCACGACCCGCGCTACTTCAACGCGCGTAAGGTGACGCGTTCCGAGATGGTCGCGCCCATCATCTCGAACGACGAAGTGATCGGCGTTTTCGACCTCGAAAGCGACGAACTGAACGCTTACACGACGGACGACAGGGAAGTGCTGTTGCTGCTCGCCTCGCAGGTGGCGATCATCATCGAGAAGGCGATGCTGCACGAGCAGTTGGTCGAGAAGAAGCGACTCGAAGCTCAACTCGAAGTCGCGCGCCACGTCCAGTTGTCATTGCTGCCGCAGCACGACCCCATCCTCGAAGGTTTCGACATCAGCGCCTATAACTTTTCGACCGAAGAAGTGTCCGGCGACTACTACGATTTCGTTAAGGTCTATGACGACCAACTCGGCCTCGTCATCGCCGACGTGTCCGGGAAGGGCATCCCGGCGTCGCTGCTGATGGCCTTCCTGCGTGCTTCCCTGCGCGCGGCGATTCACATCGGCTATGCGCCGCACGTCGCGATGTCGAAGGTCAACCAGCTGCTCAAGGAGTCCGTCGAGCCGCACCAGTACGTGACGGCCTTTTACGGGATGCTCGATGCGACGAACCGGACGCTCGCCTACGTCAACGCCGGGCACAACCCGCCGCTGTTGATGGACACGGAAGGGAACTCGCGTTTCATCGAGCGGGGCGCGCAGCCGCTCGGCATGTTCCGCGAGACGCGCTATTACGAATATTATTTGCCGATTGAGCAGGGGCAGATTCTGCTGCTTTACACGGACGGAGCGACCGAAGCTCTCAGTCTCGCCGGTGAAGAGTACGGGCGCGACCGTCTCGCCGCCGCCGTCCTCGCCAGCCGCGACAGCACCGCACGGCAGATGATTGATTTCATCTACGGCGACATCCTCGAATGGACGGGCGGGCGCGGCGCTGACGACGACGTGACTTTCGTCGTCATCAAGGCTTTGTAGAAAAACGCACAGTAGAAAGACGCACAAAGAATCAAGGCCGCCGACAGATACCC
>JBAVPI010000608.1:0-6565 GCA_049692915.1 Pyrinomonadaceae bacterium | reverse complement strand
CCCTCGACGTGCATGTTGAGGATGCCGAACATGACCTGAAAGAGCGGCGAGTGGGTGGAGCGGTCAACCTGAAACTCCCTGACGAGTTGTTCAAAAGGTACGTCCTGATTAGCGTAAGCGCCGAGCGCCACCTCTCTGACGCGCGCCAACAACTGCCTGAAGCTTGGCCGGCCCGCCGCGTCCACCCGCAGCACCAAAGTGTTGACGAAAAACCCGATCAGACCCTCGACCTCCGCACGGCCACGGTTGGCGACAGGCGTGCCCACGCAGACATCCTCTTGCCCGCTGTAGCGATAGAGCACGGCTGAGAACCCCGTCAGCAGCGCCATGAACATCGTCACCCCTTCGGCGCTCGCCAAGTCCTGTAGGCCGCGCGCAAGCTCCGGCGCGAGCGCCAACCATGCACGCGCGCCTTCGTGGCTTTCACGTTGCGCGCGAGGGCGGTCGGTGGGGAGCGCGAGGGCCGACGGTGCTCCCTCCAGTTGTCGCCGCCAGTAGTCGAGTTGTCGCGCGAGCGTGTCTCCCTGCGCCGTCTCCCGCTGCCATCTCGTGTAGTCGGCATACTGAATCGGCAACTCCGCCAGCGGCGAGGGCTGGCCCGCGAGGTATGCGCCGTAGAGCGCCGCCAGTTCGTTGAAGAGTTTGCCGACCGACCAGCCGTCGGAGGCGATGTGGTGCATGACCAACAGGAGGACGTGCTCGGTCGGGCCGAGCCGCAACAACTGTAGCCGCCACAGCGGCCCCGTCGTTAAGTTGAAGGGACGTTGAGCCTGTCGCGCGCCGAGACGTTGCACCTCGCGCTCGCGCGCTTCGACGGGCAGACCGCCGACATCGAGCACGGGCAGTTGGAAATGGCCGGACGGCGCAATCATCTGAACAGGTTCGCCCTGCGTCTCGACGAAGGTCGTGCGCAGCATCTCGTGTCGTCGCTCGATCTCGCAGAGGCTGTGCGTCAGCGCGGCGATGCTCAGCCCGCCTTCGAGCCGGATGGCTGCGGGCATGTTGTAAAGCGTGTTCTGCGGGTCGAACTGTTCGAGGAACCATAACCGCTGCTGTGCGAAAGAGAGAGGCGCGGCAGTGCCCGGCTCGCGTCGCGGGATGCTCTGCCGCCCCTGCCCGCCCGCCTGCCTGCCGCGTCGCCTTGTGATCAGTCGCCCAAGCTCTTCGGACGTGAGAGCCGTCGGCTGTGGAAGTAAGTCGTCCATCTGCGCTTTAACCTCGTGCGTGTCGTTGGGTCGTGAGTCGGCTGAGAGTGCGGCGTGCGGTTGCTTTAAGCTTCTTCAACCATCCGTGCGGCGTCTTCTTCTTCGAGGAGTTGCTGTGCGATGACCTCGCCGAAGTCGGCGATGGTCGGCTTCTCGAACATGACCTTGAGCGGCAGGTCGAGGTGGAAGGCTTCCCACACGCGCGTGATGACCTGCGTCGCCAGCAGCGAGTGGCCGCCGAGGTCGAAGAAGTTATGGGTGATGCCGATGCGCTCGACGCCGAGGATTTCCGTCCAAATTTCCGACAACATCTGTTCCAGCGCGTTCCTCGGCTCGACGTATGCGACTTCGCGCGTGGCGGTCTGCGCGGGCGCGGGCAGCGCACGGCGGTCAACTTTCCCGCTCGCCGTCAGCGGCAGCGCGTCGAGGCAGACGAAAGCCGAAGGCAGCATGTGCGCGGGCAGTCTCTCTTTGAGACTGTGCAACAGTTCGCCCGTAGAGGGCGGCGCGTCGGCGTCGGTCGCGACGTAGTAAGCCACGAGACGGCGATCCCCCGCGGCGTCCTCGCGCACATCGGCGGCGGCGGCGCGCACCCCTTCGTGGCCTCTGAGCGCGGATTCGATCTCGCCCAGTTCGATGCGATGGCCGCGCACCTTCACCTGATGGTCGCGCCGTCCAAGATAGTTGATCTCTCCGCCGGTCGCGTGGCTGCCGATGTCGCCCGTCCGGTAGAGTCGCGCGCCCGGACGTTCGCTGTACGGGTGCGCGATGAAACGCTCGGCGGTCAAACCGGGCTGCTCGTGATAGCCGCAAGCCAGCCCGCGCCCCCCGACGTAGATTTCCCCCTCGGTGCCGATGGGTGTGGGCCTTAGCCACTCGTCGAGGACGAGCACTTCGCTGTTCGCGATGGGTCGGCCTATCGCCACGCGCCCGTCTCGACGGCACGCCGTCACGTCCGCGCAGGTTACGTCCGCGGAGACTTCCGAAGAGCCGTACAGGTTGAGCAGACGACTTTCGGGAAGCTGCTCGCCAAACTCCTTCGCCAACTCCGCGGGCAACGCCTCGCCGCTGCTGATCCACAGTCTCACTCCCAAGTCGCGGCGCGGGCGGCGTGCGTGCTCGGTCAGCAGCGCCTTCAAGAGCGACGGCACGAGCACCAAACGCGTGACGCCGTGGCGGGCCAGACCCTGCAACAACTGCCCCGCATCCTTGCCCGTCTCTTCGTCGAAGATGACGGTCGGCACACCGCGCAGCAACCCGCCGAAGATTTCCCAGACGGCATCGACAAAGCCGAGCGAGGTCTTCTGGCAACAGACTTCGTCAGCCGCGTATGGATAGCGCGACCACATCCAGCGAAAGCGGTTGAGCGCGCCCGCATGCAGCCCCGTGACTCCTTTCGGGCGACCGGTTGAGCCTGACGTGTAGATGACGTAGAGCGGGCGCTCGTCGCCGCTTGCCACGGGCCGCGGCGCGGTCGTGCGCTCTAATCCGATGCGCTTCCAGTCGTCGTCGAGGCAGACGACCCGCGCGCCCGACGCGGGCAAACGCTCGACCAGACGACGCTGCGTCAGCAGCACCGACACCCCCGCGTCCTCAAGCATGAACGACAACCGCTCTGCCGGGTAGTTCGGATCGAGCGGCACGTATGCAGCGCCCGCCTTGAGAATGCCGAGCAGTCCGACGATCAGTTCCGGCGCGCGCTCGGCGCAGACCCCGACACGCGTCCCCGGCTCGACTCCGAGCCGTCGCAAATATCTGCCCAACTGGTTCGACCGCCGCTCGACCTCGCCTGCCGTCAGCACCTCCGCGCCGAAGACGAGCGCCGTCGCATCGGGCGCGAGCAACGCCTGTTGCCTGAACAAATCTTCCACGAAGCCCTGCGGCGCGTCGCCGCTCCACACGTCGTTCCACTCGCGCAGCACCTGTTGCCGCTCGCCCTCCGACAAAGGCGTGAACAGATCGTAACGCTCGTTCGGAGACGACCCCAGAGCCGCCAGCGTTTGCACGTAGTAGCCGCTGAGGGTCGTCGCCTGTGCGTCGCAAATCTGCGATGAATCGTAGGTCAGGTGGAGACGCGTTTCCGCGGCACGGTGCGCGACGTTGAAGTCAACGGTCAGGGCGAAGTGCGTCTCGCCCGCGCCTCCGTCGCCAAGCAACTCCATCACGTCGGCAAACTTTTCGAGTGCGCCGTATGAGTGGAAGTGCGTGTAGTTGAAGACCACCTCGAAGAGAGACTGGCCGCCGCGCGCGCGTTGTAGGTCGGCGAGCGGATAGAGACGGTGCGGCAGCAGCTCACGCTCGGCGTCGAAGACGGCGCGCACCAACTCGGCCCACGTCCCGCCGCGCAGCTTCAGGCGGAAGGGCAGAGTGTTGAGGAACAGTCCGAGCAGACGCTCGCCGTCTTCGCCTTCGGGCCGCCCGTGGCTGACAAGCCCGGTCAACACATCGGTCTGGCCGCAGAGCGCACACAACACGCGTAGGTGTGCCGCCAGCAGGACGCTCTTCAAAGGCACGCCCAACGACTTCGCCAGCGCGGCGAGGCCACCCGTCACATGCGCGGGCAGAGCCGTCACCGAACGCTTCATCCCACCTGATTCCGCGCCCGCATCGGGCCAGCGAGGCAGATGCAGCGGCTCGGCATCGCTCAGCTTTCGCTCCCAGAAGCGTTGCGTTTCGTCCGCCTCCAACGCCTGCTGTTCGAGCGCGACAAAATGCCTGTAAGTGAGACGCGGGGGAGGCGGCGGCAAGGCTTGGTTGCTGTCGCCGAGCAGATGCCAGTAGTGTTGGAACAGTTCGCCCAGAAGCAGCGAGACGCTCCAGCCGTCCAGCACCGCATGCGGGAAGGTGATAACGAGATGCAGTGTGTCCGCGCTGCGCCGGAAGACGCGAAAGCGAATCAGCGGCGCGAGCCGCCAGTCAAAACGGCGACTTCGCTCCTGCTCAATGGCGCGGGCCAGCGCCGCTCGTTGCTCGTCCTCCGGCAAGTCACTCAAGTCGGTCACTTCAAGCGGCGTCGCGAGGTTCGCGTGAACAATTTGCAGCGGCTCGCTGTAGCCCGTCAGGGCAAAGGCCGTGCGCAGCACCGCGTGTCGCTTCAGCAGCGCGCCGATGGACGCCCTCATCGCTTCCTCGTCCCAACGCATCCGCAGATGAAAGTCGAAGACGCAATGATAAGCCGCGCTCGCTCCGGCGTCGTAACGGTCGTGGAAGAGCATGCCGGATTGCAGACGGGTCAGCGGGTAAGCGTCTTCGATTTCGTGCGGCAGCCGCGCGCGGTCGGCTTCGGCGAGCAGATCGAACGGCTCCGGCCCTCCGTTGCGACCCGGCCCTGACCGTTGCGCCACGACCCCGGCCAACTCCCTCACGGTCGGGTACGAGAAGAGGTCTGGAAGACGAAACTCAAGCCCGCTCGCCCGCGCCTTCGTCACCACGCGGATGCTGATGATCGAGTCGCCGCCCAACTCGAAGTAGTTGTCCTCGACACCGACCCGCTCCAACCCCAATGCCTTGGCCCACACTTCCGCAAGCAACTCTTCGGTGTGGGTGCGCGGCTCTGCGTATCTCTCCCCCTCTCTCGCCCATTCTCTCTCCGGCGCAGGCAACCGTCCCCGGTCAACCTTCCCGTTCTCCTTCAACGGCATCTCGTCGAGCATCACCACCACCGACGGCACCATGTACTCCGGCAACCGCTCTCCCACATGCCGCCGTATCTCCTGTGCCCCTACCCTCTTACTCTCTCCCGCCGTCGCCGTCATTGCCGCCTCGACCACCACATACGCCACCAACCGCTTCCCTCCACCCCCTTCGTCTTCCACCGCTACCACCACCGCATCTCTCACCCACTCCTGCTCTCGCAGCGCCGCCTCCACCTCTCCCAACTCGATGCGGTAGCCTCGCACCTTGACCTGATCGTCCATCCGCCCCACGTATTCCAACTCTCCCTCACCACTCCACCTCACTAAATCTCCCGTCCGGTACAATCGCTCTCCGCTCACACCGCTCACCGCGTCTGGCACGAACCGCTCTGCCGTCTGCTCCGCTCGACCCATGTACCCTCTCGCCAACCCTTCTCCTCCGATGTAGAGTTCGCCCTCTCCTCCTCGCACCACCACCCGCCCTCGCCCGTCCAACACATAGACGCGCGCTCCCACTATCGGTCGCCCGATGGCCACCGTCCCGCCTCCCCTCTCAACCACTCTCTCAACGCCTCTCTCGCCAACCCTTTCGACGCCACCCCTCTCAATGCCCCGCTCGCTCACCTCCTCCTCACTGATCCGATGCGTGCAGGCGAAGGTCGTCGTCTCCGTCGGCCCGTACCCGTTCGTCACCTCTACTCCCTCCAACGCTTCCAGTGCGCGCCTGATGTGCGCAGCCGAGAGCGCCTCGCCGCCCACCAGCAACTGCCGCACACCCCGCAGACACGTGATGTCCTGATCGGCCACCGCGTTGAAGAGCGAGGAGGTCAGCCACAAGACCTCGACTCCGCCCTCTGTGATGGTCTGGCGAAGCGTTTCAGGCTCCGGCACCTGATGGTCGAAGAGGACGCAGCAGCCGCCATGCAGGAGCGCGCCCCACAACTCGAAGGTGGCGGCGTCGAAGGCGAGGGGAGCAGCGTGGAGGAGGCGTTGGGGAGGAAGGAGGCGAGCATAAGACTGTCGGGAGAGGAGGTTAAGGACGGAGGAATGAGAGACGGCGACGCCTTTGGGAGTGCCGGTCGAGCCGGAGGTGAAGCTGAGGTAGGCGAGTCGCGCGCCCCCGTTGCGTGCCGCGCTCTTGTTCCTTCCAATCACGAGCGCGCCTTCGTCCATGACCACCATGCGCTTGCTCTCGTCCGCCGTGTCATTGCTCTCACTCGCTGCGCCATTGCTCTCGTCTGCCATGCCATTGCTTTGACTGATCGTGCCCTTTCTCTCACTCTGAGCCGTCGCGCCCTTGCTCTCACCCTCAGCCGTCGCCTCTTGCATCGCGTCGGGAAGTGAGGCGCATGATGCCCTCAAGGGCGCGGTCGAATAGTCCTGTGCCAGCTTCAGCGGTAACACCTTCACCCCCTCTCCCACGGCGCAGAGTGCTCCCATAGACTCTTCGTCCGCCAGCACGAGCGATGCGCCCGCTTCGGCCACCAGCAGCGCCACCCGTCCGGGCGGAGACGACGGGTCGAGCGGCAGGTAAGCGCCTCCCGCTTTGAGGATGCCGAGCAGGGCGGCGATTGTCTCAGGCGAGCGGCGTGCGCAGAGGCCGACGGGCGTGTCGGGCGAGAGGTGATGAGCGAGGAGGAGGCGTGCGCAACGATTGGCGCTGCGGTCGAGTGCGGCGTAGGAGAGATGGGAGTCGGCGCAGACGAGAGCGGGTGAGTCAGGACG
>JBAVPI010000607.1:0-2069 GCA_049692915.1 Pyrinomonadaceae bacterium | reverse complement strand
CGTCCGAGGGGTCGTCAACCGCCTCGTACTTGCGCGCGACCCGGAATCCGTAGTCGGCGGCGTCGAGTTTCAGATTCGACGGCGCGTACTGCGTGCCGATGCGGAAGTAGAGACGGCCCGCGCCCGTCTTGCCGATGGTCAGGTTGGCGGGCGCGTTCGCGGTGCGCTCGATGAGCGCCGACATCGGCAGGTTGAGTTGTTGACGGTCAACGGAGCGGCCTTTGAAAGTCTGCTCGCCCGCGAAGCCTTCGCCGAGCCAGACGCGCGCGACGAAATCGGGCGTCGTCTTTTCATAAGTGTTGAAGTAGCGGTCGAGCGCGAGCAGGATGAAGACGTTCTCCTGCGTGTTATACCAGTGGCCGCGCCTTCGGCCCGCGAGCAGGCCGCGGACGAGTTTCGGAATCAGATCGCTCTGCGGCTGATCGCCGATGAGCGCGTCGAGCAGCACGCCGTCGGCGCGGTGGTCTGAATAAAGAATCGTGTACGCGCCGTCCCTGTAGCCGTCCGCGAAGTGGGCCGCGCCAGCCGTCTCCGTAACGCGGTTATTGAGGTGACGACGTATGGCCGCGACCTGCGACGCGGAGGCCGCATCGCCCGACAGAACCGGCAGAAGCCAGCCGAGCGATTCGAGCGAGAGATGTTCGACGCCGCCCGCTTCCGCGATAAGAGCGCGCGCCTTCTTCGCGTCGCGGTCTTTCACAAGCGCGCGGACGAAGAGCGCATATGCCTCAATCGCGCGCCGCGCTTCGACGCTGTAATCTTTCGGTATCTTCTTCTCAATGCCGCGCAGATATTCTTGCGAACGCTTCAACATCTCGGCGGGCACGTTGAAATCTTTCTCTCCCGCGCGGACGAGCGCGTGCGCGACGTGGACGGAGACGTACGGGTTCGAGCTTTCGCCGCGACGCCAGAAACCGAAGCCGCCGTCCTCGTTTTGCAGACCTTGCAGGCGCTTGATATCTACGTTGACGGACTCGCGCATCTCCGCGGGCGTGGGCAAGTCTTTCGTGTCGAAGGCGGTGAGCACATCTTTCAAGGCCGCCAGCGCAAGCACGCGCGAAGATATCTGTTCGCTGCACTCGTAAGGATAATGGACGAGATAGATGACGGCGTCGGTCAACTCCTGCAACTGCGTCGAGGCGGTCGTGACTTCGAGTCCGCCGAAAGTCTTGAAGGCATCGGCGGGCGCTCGCACCGGTTGCGCGACGGCCCCTTCGTCAATCACGCCGTAAGTCGCGAAGGCTTCCGTCGTGGCGGGCGTGTAAACGGGGAGCGAGATTTCAGCCGCGTCCGTCTTGTCCCCGGCAGCGGCGGCAAACTGAAAGCGCGCCGTGCCGGGCCGCGCCGCCGCGACGGGGAAGCGCACTTCCACGCGGTCGTTGGCGGGGACGTTGACGCGACGACCCGCGCCCGCCGTCAGTTCGGCATTCGTGGCGCGGACGGCGACGCTGACGCTCATTGCTCTGTCCGTCTGATTTTGCAAAACGACGGGGAGTTCCGCGCGGTCGCCGTAGTTAAAGAAACGCGGGGCCGACGGGCGCACCATGAGCGGGCGGCGCGCGGTGATGACGGCTTCGCCCGTGCCCGCGAATTTGCCGCTGGCGACCGAGACGGCCATCACGCGGTAGCGCGTCAGGTTATCGGGCATCTTGATTTTCACTTGCGCGTGGCCGCTCGCGTCCGTCGGCACTGACGCGGTGAAGACGGCGAGCGCGTTGAAGTTCTGACGAAGTTCAATCGGTGAACTATCTTCAGCACCAGCCGTCACGTTAACGGTCTCCATTGCAGAACTCAGCGAATCAATTGCTATACCGGGCGAAATCATGGCAAGGTTTGCATAATTTCGACCGTTGATCGGCAGGTTTTGAATCAGCATTCCGTTAACCAGCTTGTCACTGCTGACGAAGCCTCCTCCGACGCCAACGACAGTCTGCGCCAGTAATTTGATCTCTTCCGGGTTCGCCACCTTCACCTTGTCGCGCAGGTGATAGTCCGTCACGTCCTCGCCGCGCTCTTCGTAGAAGATGCTTAACGGGTCTGCGAGTTTGTAGTTCGTGAGCGCCAGCACG
>JBAVPI010000606.1:0-5157 GCA_049692915.1 Pyrinomonadaceae bacterium | reverse complement strand
GCCAGCCGTGACCATCGCCGAGACGCCGCTGCAACCCGGCGCGCGCGCACGCTTCGACGTGACGAACTACCGCATTGATGTCGAACTGCAACCCGACCAGCATTTCCTGAGCGCCACGGGCGAAGTGACTTTCACGCCGCTCGATAACACGCGCTCCGTCGTCTTCGAGTTGAACGGCTCGCTCAAGGTCGAAGCGATTGAGCGCAACGGCAAGCCTTTGACTAACTTCGTGCAGGATCAGGCGGGCGTGGACACCATCGGGCCGAGCGTGCGCGTTGATCTGGGCGAGGTCGTGGCCGCAGGCCAGCCGCAGACGCTCCGCTTTCGCTGGAGCGGCGCGCTCGTCACGCCCGAAGGCGGGCCGCTCGCCACCAAGCGATTGCTCTACGTCGGCTCCGACGTGACGTATTTGATGTACGCCGGACGATGGTTTCCCTTTCACGATTACGCCGCCGACCGCGCGACCGCCGACATCACCGTCACAGTCCCGAACGGCTACACGGTCGCCGGTGCGAGCGATGAACCCGTCACGCCGCAGCCCCGCGCGGGCAAGGTCGCGTATCACCTCGTCAGCCGACAACCGGCGCTCGTCGGCAGTCTCGCCGCCGGACGCTTCACGACGCGCACGCTCCGCATCGGCGGCTACGAAATCAACTTTTTCGTCCAGCCCGGAAGCGAGGGTTTCATCGAACCTTACGGGCAGGTCATCGGCGAGGCGCTCGGCTTCTACACGAAGACGTTCGGCCAGCCAGCGTTCGGCACGCGTCTCTCGTTGGTGCAGATTGACGACGCGAGCCTCGACGCCTATGCCGCGCCGGGCATGGAATTTCTCTCCCGGAAATTCTTCACACAGAACCGGCTCGCCGGATTCGACGAACGCGTCCAACGCGAAATCGCTTTCCAGTGGTGGGGATTGACCGTCGGCCTCAAGTCGTTCGACGACGCGTGGCTCTCGCAGGGGTTGGCCGAGTACAGCGCGCACGCCTTGCGCGAGACTCGTTTGCAAGGCGCGGCGCTCGACGCCGAGCAGCGCGACATGCAGGAGCGCGCACTACTTTTCGAGCAGACGGCCTCGATTTCGCGCGCGCCTTCGACGCTCGACGACCAGTCGGCGGCTTATCAAGCAATCGTCTTTTACAAGGGCGCGATGGTCTTCCAGATGCTGCGCGACACGATCACGGCGCAGAAGTTCAACGAATTGCTCCACCGTTTCGCAGGGGAATTTCGCACGCGCAACGCCTCGATTGACGACTTCGAGAAACTGACCTCGCAGGTCGCGGGCGAGAACATGCGCTACTTTTTCGCGCGCTGGGTCGAGGGCACGGGCGTCCCAGAGTTTTCAGCCGACTACCAGATCATCCGCACGCGTGCGGGCAAGTTTCGCGCACGCGGCACGGTCAAACAGAACTTCGAGAACCTCAAGCTGCCCGTCGAAGTCAGTTTGCGCTCGGAGGGCGACACGAACACGACGACGATCTTCCTCGCCGACCGCAGCGAAGATTTCGACTTCGAGTCTTCGGGCAAGCCGCTCGAAGTTATCATTGACCCGAACCATAAAATCCTGCGCACGTCTGACGAGTTGCGCATCTCGATTGTCGCGCGGCGCGGACTTGAGTTGCTGCGCGAGGGCCAGTATCTCGAAGCGCAGAGGCAGTTCGAGGAAGCGCTCAAGCTCGACAAGTCGAACTCTTGGGTTTACTACAACCTCGGCCTGCTCTTTCTTGAGCAACGCAATTACCAGCAGGCGCTCGACAACTTCGACGCGTCCCTGAACGGCAACCTGCGACCCTCTTGGATCGAGGCGTGGGCGCGCATCAAGCGCGGCAACGCCTACGACGCACAGGGCGACCGCGCGCGCGCCGTCTCCGAATACAAGAAGGCGGTCGAGAGCGGCATTGACTACGACGACGCGCAACGCGCCGCCAAAGAGTTTCTCGCCACGCCCTACGACCCGAAGAACTCCGCGCAGCAGACGGCGACCGGTTCGAGCGACTGAAGCTTCCCCTTCATCGTCGAGTAAAAAATTTGCCCTCCGCACACATTAAGCGGAGGGCATCTTTTTTTGCATGGAAGTTTTTTTTGCGCGGACGTTTTTTTGGCGCGCACTTTTTTTGCGCAGACATATTTTTTTGCGCCGGTGTCTAACGTCCTTGCCGCTTCACTTTTGATTTACTGTTGACTTATAGCGCGGCGGGATTCGGGAGGGTGACGATGAGCGGGCAACCCATTGAAGGATGCCCGGTGACGAGTGCCGAGACGTTGAAGACTTCGCGAATCGCTTCCGTGGTGAAAACTTCCGCGGGGCTGCCGGCGCGTGCGACGCGACCGTCCTTGAGCATCACGACGCGGTCGGCGTACTGCGCCGCAAGGTTCAGGTCGTGGAGAATGACGAGCACGCCCGCGCCTTCGCGCGCGAAGCGTCGCGCCACGGCGAGCGTGCCGTGCTGGTGCGCGAGGTCGAGATTCGAGGTCGGTTCGTCGAGCAACAGGTATCGTCCCGTGCCGGACGACGAAGTTGTTTGTGACGGCGAAGATGCGCGTGAGTGCGAAGACGTGCGCGACAGCGAAGATGTCGGCAACTGTGAAGACGACGGCGACGCGTGCTCCCACACCTGCGCGAGCACGCGCGCGAGATGGACGCGCTGTCGCTCGCCGCTCGAAAGCGTCGGATAGAGACGTTCTTCCAGATGTCTGGCCTCAACCGCATCGAGCGCCGCCCGCGCGATTTCGTAGTCGCGCGGCCCTTCGGCCCCTGCGAGATGCGGCAGTCGTCCCATCAAAGCGACTTCGAGCACCGTGAACGGGAAGGTCAAAGAAGAGTCCTGCGGCATCACGGCACGCGCGCGCGCCCGCTCGACCAGAGACCACTCGCCGAGCGGGCGCGCATCCATCGAGACCGCGCCGCCGGAGAGTTCCGCGTCGCCGCACAAAGCTCTTCTGAGCGTTGACTTCCCCGCCCCGTTCGGCCCGACGACGGCGAGCAGTTCGCCCGGCACGACGCGCAACGAAACATTTTCCAGCAGCGTCGCCGCGCCGATGCGGACGCTCACGCCCCGCGCCTCGATCAATGGATGATCCTCCACTTGCGGTCGCGCAGCAGCAGCCAGAGAAAGAAGGGCGCGCCGATAATCGAGGTCAGCACGCCGATGGGAAGTTCCGCGGGCGCGACCACGGTGCGCGCGAAGAGGTCTGCGCCGAGCAACAGGCTCGCGCCGAGCAAGGCCGCGCCCGGCAACAGTCGCCTGTGATCCGGCCCGTTCAGCAGTCGCAGCAGGTGCGGCACGACGAGTCCGACGAAACCGATCAGGCCCGTAAAGGCGACCGCCGCTCCGACCGTCAGCGAGACCAGCACGACGACCGTCAGCTTGACGCGTTCCACGTCGAAGCCGAGATGCCCGGCCTCCGACTCGCCGAGCAGCAGGGCGTTTAAGGGGCGCGCGAGTCGCGGAAACAACACGACTGGAATGATGATGAAGGGCGCGGCGGCGGCGGTCGAAGCCCACGTCGCGCCGCCGAGGCTGCCGAGTTTCCAGAACGTCAGGCTGCGAATCTGCGTGTCGGTCGCGTAGAAGGTGAGGAAGCCTGAGAAGGCCTGCGCCAGCGCGTTGATCGCTATCCCTGCGAGCAACAGCGTCGCGACGACCGTCTGTCCCGCGATGGTCGCCAGCCGGTAAACGAGCAGCGACGTGACGAGCGCGCCGATGAAGGCCGTCGCCGGAAAGGCGAAGAGTTGCAGCGCGTGCGGCAGCGTGTACGAGACGGCGTCGCCGACGATGACCGTCATCGTCGCCGCGAGCGCCGCGCCGCTGGATATGCCGACGAGGCTGGGGTCTGCGAGCGGATTGCGAAACAACCCTTGCATCGCCGCGCCGGAGATGCCCAGTCCAGCGCCGACGAGCAGGCCGAGCGCGACGCGCGGCAGTCGTATGTTGAGAAGCGTCGCAGACTGTTCGACGGTGAACGCCCAAGGCAGTTGCAGACCCACCCTGTGCCCGACGATGGAGAGACACTGGACGAGCGAAATCTCGACCGCGCCCTTATCAACTGAAAGAAAGACGACGAAGGCGAGCAGCGACACGAGGCCGAGCATCAGGAGTTGCGCGCGCCGCCCCGTCGTCCGCACGCGCAGGCCCGGAAACAGACGCGAGGCGGCGGACGGTGTGGACACTAGCGCGGGCCTCCCGTGGTTGCGCGCGGAGGCGTGTAAGAAGAGCCGGGGAGCGGGGTGGCGACCTGCGGCACATAAGGAGATGCCGAAGCATCCGACCCGCCGAGTTCCGGGTGCAGCTTGACGGCGAGCGAGCGCACGGCGCGACCGACGCCGGGGCCGAAGCCCTGAAAGTACATGTCGCTGACGGGCACGATGCGTCGATTCTTGCCCGCGGGCGTCAAAGCGACGCCGGGAAACTTGATGACGCCGTCCGTGCCGCCGCTCCGCTCGAAACTTCGTTCGGTAATCAGAATCGCGTCGGGCGCGGCGTTGACGACCGCCTCGTCCGTCATCTCGCGAAAGCCCTGAAAGTCTGTGAACGGGTTCGTGCCTCCGGCCAGCCGAATCATCTCGTCAATCGTCGTGCCCGCGCCCGACATCGTGGCGTTCGGCATGTTCGGCCCGCGCCCGACGAACATCACCTTCGGCTTCGACCCTGCGCGCTCAAGCATCTTCGCCACTTCGCTCATGTCCGCGTCAATCGCGCCTGCCAGTTCCTCGCCCTTCGCTTCCAATCGCAGGGCGCGCGCAATCGTTCGTATCTTGGACTTGACCGATTCGACTTTGTAGTCGGCGGGGAGCGAGAGCACCGTCACGCCGCCGCTTCTCAACTGGTCGATCACCTGCGGCGGGCCGACATCGGTCGTGACGATAAGGAGCGTCGGCTTGAGCGAGAGCACGCCCTCCGCCGAGAGCGTGGTGCGTGCGCCGACCTTCGGCAGCGCGCGTGTCTCAGGGATGTACTCCGCGCTCGAATTATCCACGCCGACCACGCTCGCGCCCGCACCGAGCGCGTAGATCGTTTCGGTGTTGGCCGTGCCGACCGAGACGATGCGCGACGCGTCCGCGACGACGATTTTATTGCCCTGTGCGTCGTCAACGCTCACGCCTGTCGTCCCGTTTGTGGTCGGGGCCGTCCGGCAGGCCGAAAGCGCGTAGAGGATGAA
>JBAVPI010000605.1:0-5005 GCA_049692915.1 Pyrinomonadaceae bacterium | reverse complement strand
GGAATCGCCTGCTCCGGCTGATGGCGCTCCTGCTGCTCGCCATAACGACGCTCAAAGTCTTCTTCATTGATTTATCGTCGCTCGACCGCGTTTACCGCATCGTCTCGTTCATCGTCCTCGGCGCGATCCTGATGGCCGTCTCATATCTCTACCAGCGCAGCCAGCAGCAGCAACAACGCGCCGCCGCGCAGGAGTTTGAGAACGAGGGCACGGGCATGGACGAGACTTAACAGGTTTGAGCGAGCCGAAGACGGAGACTCGCGCCGTTTTTGCGCGCAGGTAAGAATCAGTAAATCAGGGAAGCAGCCTCACTCCGAGCGTTCTCCGGCGGGGAAGCCTCGACAGAGAGGCCGGAGAATTTATGTTGACAGGATAAGTATTGAGTCGTAAGCTTCGCGCGTTTATTGCATCAGCCGCTTTACGCGTCATGTCTTCCGCGTTTTCATAAGCGCCCTCGAAATCTTCACCGAGCACTGGGATGTAGCGCCGCCACCTCGTATCACTTGACTAACCAACACCGGCTTGCTCTTGAGCCGACCTGACCTAACACTCATCATTCGGCCCGCGCAGGAGATTAGCTCTTGAGAGATCGGCCTTAGCATCTCACTTCTCCTCGCCGGTTAGATTTCCCACCCGTCCCATTCATTCGCCGGAGGCGCGCGCCAGCCGCCTTTCGCGGATCGCTTCACAGGAGATAACCCTTATGAGGCCAACAAGCCAAGAGCCTCCACGCCACTCAACGAGTGAACAACTCAAAAAATTAACTCTCCTCGTATTCTCCCTCATCGCTGCTGCCGGAGCATGCGCCTACTACTTCAACGGGCCTTCGTCGGCGGCGCAACCCGCGCCCAAAAAACTTCCTCTCTTAGTGCGCGGCTACATCGCGACGACTGTCGCCGATAGATCTTCCGCGCAGCCCACCACCGCGGTGAAGGTTAAATCTCACGACGTTTTCCTGCCGGGCATCAAAGTCTTCCTTAAAGATGCCGGTGGCTCAGGCGTCGAGAGCGACACGGCTCTGACCGACCTGAGCGGGCGGTTCACGCTCCGCGCGCCCGCGCCCGGACGTTATCGCGTCTGCTGGGGCGGGCAGGGCTTTACCGCCGGATGCTCGAAAGACATCTACTCGGTATTGAAAGGGCCTGTGCACACCAGCACCGTCCGCATCCAAGCCGAGCGCAGAGGCAAGACGACGGTGGTTTACGGCAGCGTGAAGTTAAGGGACGGGAAAATCCCGCGCACCTTCGAGCCGCTGGCCGGCATTAACGCTTACGCGCGCGTGACGTTGACGGACGGCGGCGGCGCTCGACTGCAAGAAGTTCCCGTCAACAACTTCGGCGAGTATCTGTTGCCGCGAGTCCCCGTGCAGCAAAAAATCTCGATTCGCGCCGACATCGAGCACGGCTTCAAGGAACAGCGACTGCTGCCGGAAGCCAATCTCAATAACGCGCTCTTTCACCCCATCAACCTCGTTATCGGGAACACGCCGCCGCGTCTTGAGCCGCTCATCCCCACGAACGCGGGCGGGCGTCGCGTCAAGACCGCCCGGCCCGGCGACAATGTGTCGCTCAAGGCCGACGTGAAAGACCCGGACGGCGATCCGCTGAAGTATAAGTGGATCGTGTCGCCCGGCTCCGGCACGCTCAGCGCCGACAATCTGCCCGCCGTGGACTGGAGATTACCGACCGGCGCGGGCCGCTATTCGGTGGCGCTCCTCGTCAGCGACGGCAAGGGCGGCTATACAAGGACGGAGCTTTCCCTGCGCGCAGACGAGCGCGGCATTCCTTTCTCCGGCACGGTTGACGGGACGGACGGGAGGCTTATCGGCGGTGCGCGCGTGGATGTCAACGGGCAGGTGACGAGCACCAACCCGGACGGCTCTTTCAGCATCTTCGTCCGCGACGCCAATCGCTTCGTCCTGAACATACACAAGCCGGGCTACGCGCTCGTCTCGCGCATTTACGACAACGCGCTCACGGGCGGGCGCTGGACGATGACGCGCGCCACCGTCTTCAACGTTGATCCCAACAGGGCGATGACGCTCGTTGACCGGCGCTTTGAGCGCAACTGCCCCGGCCCGCGCGCCGCGCGTCTTGACTGGCGCTCCTTCCCGCAAGCGGCACAGCCTCAGTGGCAGGACGGCAAAGGCAACGTTATCTCTTCCAAGTCGCGAGACGGGCAGAAATTCGCCTACGCATCCTTCATCAATCAAACAACCGGAGCCGACGACTACAAGAAGTGCGGCCCCGGCATGCAGGTGGAGATTCCCGCCGACGGTCTGCGCGACCCGAACGGCAAGAGGGCGGTCGGCAACGTCGAGATCGCGGTCTCGACCGTTGACCTGCTCTCGCCTGAGCAGATGCCCGGCGACTTTACGGTGCGCGAGCCGGGCGGCGGAACGAAAGTTATGCAGAGCTACGGCGCGGGCACTGTCGAGATTACGAACAACGGCCAGCGCTTCAACCTCAAACCGGGGACGACCGCGAAGGTGACGATTCCCGTTGACGCCTCGCAACTCGCCACCGGCGCGCCGATTCCGCCGACCATCCCTCTCCTCTCCTACAACGAGCGCGACGGCGTCTGGGAGCAGGAGGGCACGGCCACGCTGCAAGGCAACGCCTACGTCGCACAGGTCAAACACTTCTCGGCCATCAACACCGATCAAGTGAAAACCAATCAGGCGTGCGTCGAAATTGACAGCCCTTCGCTGCCCGCCTCTTACAATATCGAATACACCATCCCGCAATCGGGCGGAGCGGCTCCCATCGTGCGCAACGCGACGATTGACAACTCCGCGCCGAGCATTCACGTGATCTACAACTTGCCGACCGATACGAACATCACTCTCGTGCCCATTCGTCAGGACACTAATGTTCCCATCGGCACGTTCGTCGTTGACACGGGAGGCGCGCAGAACCCGACCAACCCGAATTTGCCTGTCCTGACCGCGACCGGCTACACGGCCTGCTCGACCAAAGTAGTCTTTTCCGATCAGGCCGTGCCCGACGAACCGCTCGACGGCTACGAGTTTCTCCACGGCCTCTACTCGTTCGAGGCCGTCAACCTGACGGAACTGCAAGGCACTGACCCCACGCTGGCGGCGCAGTACGACACCGCCACGACCAACTACTACACGCAGGTTGACCCGCGCGGAAAGCGGACGACGCTCGCCGGTTTCAAGAGCACGAACGACTTCCCCACGAATGAGGTCAACGTCAAGTTCACCAACTCCGGCGATCTCGGCTTCGGGCGCGACATGCATTGCACGAAGAAGGCCAACGCGATCATCGGCGGCTTCGACGTGGCCTGCTACGTGACCAACTACGGGGACATCGGCTCGCCCGATTCGGACGACATCATCGCCACCATCGCCGGGACGAACCCCGTTGCCACCGTCGCGATGGAGTTTTCGCAAATCGAGAGTCCGCCCGGCAACCCGACGGAATTCGACGACGGGGAAAGGGTGGTCAAGTTCTTCGTCTATAACGCGGACGGGACGCAGTTGTTGAAGGCGGCCAACCTCGACGGCGTGGGCGCGCGTCCCGTGCCGCAACTCTGCATGGTCTGTCACAACGGCGAGTATCCGGGCGGCCCCGTGGGGAGCGGCACGCCGACTTTCAACAGCCGCAACGACGTGAAAATGGGGTCGAGATTTTTGCCCTTCGACCTCCACTTCTACACCTTCGGGGCAGCCCCGTTCGACAAGGCGAGTCAGCAGGCCAACTTCAAGTCTATGAACGAAGACTTCGTGAGGCTGGTTGACACGCAAGACCCGACCTCGATCTCCGCGTCCACGGACATCAAGGAGATCGTGGACAAGATGTACACGGGCGGCCCGAATCAGGACGAGAACTTCGTCGCGGCGGGCTGGAACGCCACGCCGCTCGACCGCGGGATGTACAAGGATGTCGTCGCGCGCACCTGCCGCACGTGCCACTCGGCGAACGTCTTCGCGAGTCTCACGTTCGATCAAACGTCGGAGGTGAGGAGCATCTTGGGGCAGACGGAGAGTCGCGTCTGCGACGATTACGTGATGCCCCACGCGAAGGTGACGAACCGCATCTTCTGGTTGAGCGTCGGGCCGCACATGCCTGCGCAACTTCAGGCGTTCGGCGACAGTGTCGCCGCCACGACTCCGGGGACGGGCTGGACGGGTCAGCGTTGCGGTGAGTTCACGCCGGGCGGTTCGACGCCTGCCTCACCCTACGATCCCATTCAGGCCATCTTCGACGCCAACTGCACGGCCTGTCACTCCGGCGGCAGCCCGTCCGCCGGACTCAGCCTCGCGGGCGGCGTCTCGTACGGCCAAATCTTCAACGTCAATTCCAATGAGGCCGCGGGCATCAAGCGCGTCCAGCCCAACGACTTTAACAACAGCTACCTGTGGCGCAAGGTGGACGGCACGCAGGCGGCGGTCGGCGGCTCCGGCTCGCGGATGCCTCTGGGTCAGCCGCAACTCAGTCAGGCGGACAGGGACACGATCAAGAACTGGATTCTCGCGGGCGCTCCCGGCCCGTGAGATGTCAGTGAACGGCGGATAAACTTCAGACCGGGCGCGTCTCTTTAAGGAGATGCGTCCGGTCTGAAACTTGTCTGGGAGTGGTATCCGTTCAGCGCGACGACGCGACAGTCGAGGCGGGTGTTCGGGAAATCGCAACGCACGCTCGACTCCGGCGAACGAGTCCGGCGATTATTGCGAGCGAGTTCGACGATTATTGCGAGCGAGTTCGACGATTATTGCGAGCGAGTCAGGCGATTATTGCGCGCCGACTCCCGTCGTGTCTTCAATCCCGCGTGCGCGTGCGATCTCTGCGCCCATGCGACCGGAGAGGATCATGGCGAGCATTTTGTAGTCGGCGGCGAAAGACCAGAGCGGGTGCTTGAAGGTGGCGGGCCGGTTGTGCTCGACGAAGAAGTGGCCGACCCACGCGAAGGCATAGCCGATGGCGAGCGCGAGGGGCAGCCAGCGCCAGCGGCCCGTCGCGACGAGGGCGATGGCGAGAGT
>JBAVPI010000604.1:0-1612 GCA_049692915.1 Pyrinomonadaceae bacterium | reverse complement strand
GAATAACTTTGGCCCATGTCGGCATCTTCGTTTCCTTTCAGTAGAAGAGAAATTAACAGGGATGGACAGGATAGACAGGATGAAAAGGAAAGGATGAAGTCGAAAGGATGAACGCTAAAGGCTGAACGCTGAACTGAAAAGCTTTCATCCTTCATTCAACGTTCGCCCTTCATTCAACGTTCTCCCTTCATTCAGCGTTCGGCTTTCCTTGCTTCTGCTTATCCTGTTCATCCTGTCTATCCCTGTTAATTCTTTCTTTCCGCATCACGCTCATAAACTACGCGTCCGTTAAAGACGGTCATCGCGGCTTCGGTGTGCAAAATCTCTTCGGGCTTGATCGTTAACAGATCGCGTGTGTGGACGACGAGGTCGGCGAGCATGCCTGCCGCGATTCGCCCCTTCTCCTGTTCCTCGAACGAGGCGTAGGCGCTCTCCGCCGTGTAGTCGCGGATGGCGTCTTCAATCGTCAGGCGTTGCTGCGGCCACCAGCCGCCAGTGGGTTCGCCTTCTGTGTTCTGGCGCGTGACGGCGGCGTAGAGGCCGAGGTAAGGATTGATCGGCTCGACCGGCCAGTCCGTGCCGAACGCTGTGTGGACGCCGAACGCCTTCATCGTGTGCCATGCGTAAGCGCCCTGCACGCGATACTCGCCGAGGCGGTCTTCGGCCCAACGCTTGTCGGAGATGGCGTGCGAGGGCTGCATCGAAGCGATGACGCCGAGGTCGCGGAAGCGCTTGAAGTCGGACGGCGCGACGACCTGCGCGTGCTCGATGCGGTGGCGTGGCCGGTTAGTCCTGTAAGCGAATGACGGCCCTGACCCCTCGAAGGGGATGCCCGCGTCTGCTCGCGTCGAGGCTGCCTTTTGAAAACCGTCGAGCGCCATGCGATTCGCACGGTCGCCGATGCAGTGGAGCGCGATTTGAAATCCGGCGTGGTCGCGTTCGACGATCATGCCGGTTAACTGTTCGGGCGACATGCGAGGGATGCCGCTGTTGTGCGGGTCGTCTGAAAAGGGCGCGAGCATGGCGGAGGTGCGCGACCCCAGAGTGCCATCGACGTAACCCTTGAGCGCGGTGATGCGAATGCGGAGCGGGTCAACTTTGAGTGCCGCGAACTCCTCGCGCTGCCGCTTTAATTCTTCCACGGGCTGGCTGAAGTCGAGCCACTCGGCGACGCGCACCGTGAGCTTATCCTGCGCGAGCAATTCACGATAGAGCGCGAGCGTGTCATAGCCGGAGATGGAATCCTGCACGGACGTAATGCCGTAGCGACGCGCTTCGGCGAGAGCGCGCGTGATGGCTTCGAGCTTTTCCTCGCGCGTCATCTCAGGCACGACGCGCCCGACGAGCGCACCCGCCGTCTCTTTCAAGATACCCGTCGCGTCGCCCGCCGCGTCGCGCAGAATCTCGCCGCCCTCCGGCGCAACCGTAGAGCGCGTGACATTCGCCAGTTTGAGCGCCGCCGTGTTCGCCCAACTGACGTGCCCGTCCACGCGTTGCAGGAAGACGGGGTTGTTCGGCGCAACGGCGTCGAGCGAGGCGCGCGTCGGCCACTCGCCGCCCCACAAAGTATGATCCCACCCGCGCCCCAGAATCCACGCGCCCGGCTTGACTT
>JBAVPI010000603.1:0-3638 GCA_049692915.1 Pyrinomonadaceae bacterium | reverse complement strand
GGCATGACCAACAAACGATTCGGGCGCATCGGCGACACGCCGCTCGTCGGTGCGGGCACTTACGCAGACGACCGCACCTGCGCCGTCTCCTGCACAGGCCACGGCGAGTTTTTTATCCGCACGCTCGCCGCATACGACGTGGCGTGCCTGATGAAATATAAGGACATGACTCTCGCCGACGCTTGCGAGCGGGTCGTCAATGTCACGCTGCGGGAGATGGGCGGCGAGGGCGGACTCATCGCGGTTGACGGCGCGGGGAACATCGCTCTGCCGTTCAACAGCGAAGGCATGTACCGCGCGTGGATGACCGACGAAGGCGCGGCGCAGGTCGCCATCTACCGAGATTGAATTAAGAGGCAAAGTTAAAAATGCGAAAGAGAAAAGACGACGGCCACGCTTCGTCTTTTCTCTTTCGCCTTTTTGCTTTTCGCCTAGTGCTGGTTGGGGATGTCTTCGTGGACGACCTTGACCGGCGTGCGCTGCTCGCGGAACTTGCTGACGAGTTCGATTGAGCGGCTCACGTTGTCGGCGAGGATGACGAGCAGTTCACCCTTGCGCGCGTGCTTGAGGGCGAAGTCAATCGCCGCGGGCGCGTCCGTCACCTCCTTGACGGGCAAGTCGGGATTGACGCTGCGCAATCCCTCGACGACGAGGCGCGTTGAATCTCCGGGCGCGCGCCCGCGCAGATCGTCGTCCTCGCGGACGATGACGTTGGTGAACATCTGCGCCGCGTAACGCCCGTAGAGTTGAAGGTCGTCGTCGCGCCGGTCGCCCGTGCCGCCGATGACGCCGGTCTTGATTTTATTCGGAAACTTGCTGATGAAGCGTTGCAGCGCCTCCATCCCCGCGGGGTTGTGCGCGAAATCAATCAACACCGTGAAGTCGCCCATCTCGATTAAATTCAGGCGGCCCGGCGTCTGCGCGACCGAGGGAACGAAGGTCGTCAGGCCGACGCGTATGTCCTCGATGCTGACATTTTGCAGGTACGCCGCGAGCGTCGCGGCCAGCACGTTTTGAATCATAAAGGCCGCGCGCCCGCCGTAGGTGAGCGGAATGTTGATGACCTTCTCGACCCTCACCTTCCAACGCCCTTTGAGCAGAGTGACGTAACCGTTCTCGAAGACGCACGCGATGCCGCCGTCGTTCGTGTGCTCGACGATGTGCGGATTTTCTTCTTCCATGCTGAAGAGCGCGACGCGTCCCGGCGTGTCTTCGTGCATCTTGAAGACGAGTTCGTCGTCGGCGTTCAAAACAGCATGACCGTTCTTGGCGACCGCGCGTGCGACGACCGCTTTGACGCGCGCCATGTCCTCAATCGTCTCGATATCTTTTAAGCCGAGGTGGTCAACCGTGACGTTCATCACGACGCCGATGTCGCAGCGGTCAAACCCAAGCCCCGCGCGGATGATGCCGCCGCGCGCCGTCTCAAGCACGGCGATCTCGACGGTCGGGTCTTTCAAAACGAGTTGCGCGGAGACGGGGCCTGTGTTGTCGCCGGGTTGAATCAGGCTGTTGCCGATGTAGATGCCTTCGGTCGTCGTGAAGCCGACGTTGCGGCCAGAGTTCTTGACGATGTGCGCGATGAGGCGCGTCGTCGTCGTCTTGCCGTTCGTGCCCGTGACGGCGATGACGGGCACGCGCGACGGAGTGCCCGGCGGGAAAAGCATGTCCATGACGTGCTCGGCGACGTTGCGCGCGATGCCGTCCGAGGGCGCGATGTGCATCCGAAAGCCGGGCGCGGCGTTGACTTCGATAATGCCGCCGCCGTTCTCCGTGAGCGGCGTCGAAAGATCGGGCGCGACCACGTCTATGCCCGCCACGTCGAGTCCGACGATGCGCGCGATGCGTTCAAAGAGCGAAACGTTGAACGGGTGCACTTCATCCGTGCGGTCGATGGCCGTGCCGCCCGTCGAGATGTTCGCCGTCGTCTTGAGCCGCAAAGTCTCGCCCGCGGGCAGAACTGTTTCAAGCGTCAGACCGCGCGCGGCGAGCACGCTTTCGGTCTGCGCGTCCACGTCTATTAAGGTCAGCACGTTCTCGTGACCGTAGCCGCGGCGGGGGTCTCGGTTCGTCAGGTCAATCAATTCCTGAATCGTGTGTTCGCCGTCTCCGCTGACGTGTGCCGGTATTCTTTCGGCAACGGCGACGAGGCGATTGTTGATGACGAGCGCGCGAAAGTCTTCGCCCGCCAGAGACTGTTCGATGATGACGCGGCGCGAATACTTTTTTGCGAGCGGGAAGGCCGCGCGCACTTCTTCGAGCGTCCGGAGTCCGACCGTGATGCCTTTGCCGTGATTGGCGTCGAGCGGTTTGACGGCGAGCGGAAAGCCGAGCCGCGCGACCGTCCCTTCGATCTCGTCTTCGTCCGTGATGCGTGCGCCTTTCGGCACGGGCACGCCCATGCTGCCCAGAAGTTTTTTCGTGGCGTCTTTGTCGGATGCCAAATCCACGGCGATCATGTTGGTGCGACCCGTGACGGTAGCTTGAATGCGCTGCTGGTTGACGCCGTAGCCGAGTTGGACGAGCGACTGCGCGTTGAGGCGTATGTGCGGAATGTCGCGCCCCTCCGCCTCCTGCACGATAGCGCCCGTCGAGGGGCCGAAGCGCACGTCCTCGCGAATCTCGCGCAGGCGCTGCACGTCTTCGGCCAGCGTCGTCCTCAGTTCATCGAGCGAAAGATTCGCGGCGAGGTCTTCAAAGAGTTTGACCGCGGCCCGCGCGGCGTAGCGCCCGGCGTCCTCTTCGATATAACTGAAGACGACGTTATAGACTCCCGCCTGATTCGTCTCGCGCGTGCGCCCGTAGCCGGTGTCCATACCGGCGAGCGTCTGCAATTCGAGCGCGAGATGTTCGACGACGTGGCCCGCCCACGTGCCCTCTTCGACACGTCGCAGGAAGCCGCCGCGCTCTTGATAGCTGCACCCGTGCGTGACGAGGCTCGGCATCAACTCTTTCAGGCGCGCGGGGAAATTTTCGAGCGTGTCCGTCGGCCTCCCCTCGAAGTCTTCGAGGTCAAGCCGCATCACGATCAGCTTCTTCCAGTAACCGCTCCAGTAGTTCGGCCCGCGCAACGCTTTTGTTTCGAGAATACGCATAAGAGTAGATGATGAACGAAGAGTGCGGTGTAACGACGGACGATGAAGACGGAAACGATGAACGAAGAATGCTTTGCTTCAGTTCATCGCCTTGCGTTAATCGCGCATCGTTTAGTCAATGTCGGGCAGCAGAAATTCTTCCGTGACCGGAATCGGCGCGCGGCGTGCGAAGTCGTAGCGCAGGCCGTCGCGCAGGATGTGCAGTTGCAGCCCTGCGACGGCGAAGGGCTGCGCGTCTTCCACTTCGGCGATGTCGTTATAGCTGATGCGCGAGCCGTCAATGACGGTCACTGTGCCGTCGCCGCAGACTTCGAGCGTGCCGTCGTTGGCGATGATGACGGCTGTGTTCTCGTCAATCCCGATTCCGAGTTGCCGCGGGTTGTAGGCGACGGCGGTGATGAGACGACTCAGACGCCCGCGCTCCGTGAAGTGCTGGTCAATGATGATGTGCTGCAAAATTCCCAGCCCCGGCGAGAGCCGGATTGAACTACGGTGCGGGTGCGAAGTCGGGTCGCCGCGCACGATCATCGCGGCGCTCATCCC
>JBAVPI010000602.1:0-3044 GCA_049692915.1 Pyrinomonadaceae bacterium | reverse complement strand
CCTGCAAGTCGTCGCGCGCCGACCGCACCCGACCGGCTCCGCCGAGCACGCACTTGTCCGTGCATACATCGTCGGGGAACTCAAAGCCATGGGGCTTGAGCCGACGATTCAGGAAGCGACGGCGGTGACGAAAAATTCCGGCAACGGGCGACCTGTTTCCGCCGCGACGGTGCGCAACGTCGTCGTGCATCTGGAGGGCACGGACAACAGCAAGGCTCTCATGCTCGCCGCGCATTACGACTCCGTTCCGACCGCGCCGGGCGCGAGCGACGACGGCGCGGGCGTCGTCACGCTGCTCGAAACATTGCGCGCGCTAAAGGTCGGGCCGCCCCTGAAGAACGATCTCATCATCGTCTTGACCGACGGCGAAGAACTCGGACTGCTCGGCGCGCGCGCATTCAGTGCGGAACACCCCTTGATGCGCGACGTGGGGCTGGTGCTCAACTTCGAGGCGCGCGGCGCGGGCGGGCCGTCCATGATGTTCGAGACAAGCGAAGGCAACGGCCTGCTCGTCGGCGAACTGGCGCGCGCGGCCCCGCACGTCGTCGCGAACTCGCTGATGTACGCCGTCTATAAACGTCTGCCGAACGACACGGACATGACGGTCTTCAAGGGAGCGGGAGCCGCCGGGCTGAACTTCGCCTACGCCGACCGCATCACGAGCTATCACACGGCGCTCGACAGCGTTGCCGAGATTGACGAGCGCAGCATTCAGCATCACGGCTCGTATGCGCTGGCGCTCGCACGCGACTTCGGCAACTTCGATTTGCGGCGGACGCGCGCACGCGATGCGGTTTACTTCAACTTGCCGGGCGGCGTCTTCGTCAACTATTCGGAGACGTGGGTTGTGCCGCTGACGATTCTGGTGACGCTTGTTTTTATCGGCGTGATATTCCTCGGCTGGAAAAGAAAGCGCCTGTCTTTGAAGGGACTCATCGCGGGCTTTCTCGCGTTGCCGCTGAGCACCGCCTGCGCCGGACTGGTCGCGCACGCGAGTTGGTGGACGGTGCGTCACACCCTGAAAAACTTTGGCGCGCTCCCGTATGAAACGCCTTACAACGCGCCGCTCTACGAAGTCAGCCTCGTGCTTATCGCCGTCGCCGTCGTCGTCGCGCTTTATGCGTTCATCATTCGCCGCGTGAGCCTACAGGATTTGGCGGCGGGCGCATTGTGCTGGTGGTTGGTGCTGCTGCTGTTGACGACCGCCGTTCTACCGCTCGGAGCATACTTCTTCGCGTGGCCTTTGCTGTGTGCCCTCGCGGGCCTCTCGTTCGTGTTCGTTTCGGGAAGAGAGAGTTCGGGCGTGTGGAAAAACTTCGCGGCGTCGGCGCTCGGCTCAGCGCCCGCCGTCGTCTTCGTCGTACCGCTGCTCTACATGCTTTTCATGATGCTGAGGTTCTCGCTCGTGGGACACTTCATGCTCCTGACGGCGCTGCTCTGCGGCATGCTGTTACCGCTCTTTTATCCGCTGATGAACGCAAGGCGTTGGGCGATACCGTCGGCGTCGCTCGTCGCGGGCGCGGCATTAATCTGCGTAGCATTACTGTCAACGAACTTCGACGCGCACCGGCGACTGACTGACAGCATCTTTTATCATCTCGATTCGGACACGAATCAGGCACGCTGGCTGAGCGTTGACGCATCGCCCGACGAGTGGACAAAACAGTTCGTCCCGGCGGGCGCGGGGCGCGAAAGTCTCGCCGCGATTTTCCCGTGGGCGACTCAGGGCGCGAGGGAAGCGGAAGCGCCGGTGGTCGTGTTGCCGCCGCCGTCGGTCGAAGTGCTGGAAGACGTGACAGGCGGCGAAGTGAGGACTATCGGGCTGCGCATCGCATCCGCGAGAGACGCGCCGTCGTTGTTGATTCACACCGACGCAGGGACGGAAGTGTTGAGCGCGACGGTGAACGGCAAGTCTGTTTCGTGCGATGCGTCCGCGTCGCCGCAGGGCGCGCTGTGCGGCGTGTTGCGTCTCTCTTACGCCGCACCGCCGCCGGATGGAATCGAACTACGACTCGAAGTCCGTGCCGCGCGTCCCCTTCGGCTGACGGTGCAGGATGTCACTTACGAGCTTCCGCAGGTGGCCGGACGCGTTTACGCACCCAGACCCGACGAATTGATGCCTGCCCCTTCTTTCAGGAGCGACAACACAATCGTCGGCAAGACCTTTAACTTTTAATCTTACGGGCTTCCACAGTCCCCGGCGACTCGGATGTTGAGCCGTCCCTACTTATTCAGACGGTTTTAGAGAACGACGGTGAACATACGGCGCGTGACGTTATCGTGTCAGCCATCTCAAGACGATTAACGCGGCTGTCAACCTCTTTGACGGGCGTGCGACGGACACAGGCAGGCATGTCATCGTTAATTACACGCTCGTAACGCTCTCTGACGGGCGTGTAATAGTCACTTACACGCCTGTAAGTATCAATTACACGCGCGTTATCGTTAATTACAGACATGTAATCGTCAGTAACACATGCGTAATCATCAATAACATGCCTGTCATCGTTAATTACAAGCGTGTAATCGTTAATGACAGACATGTCATCATTAATTACAAGCATGTAATCGTTAATTACACACGTGCAATCGTCAATTACAGGCATGTAACCGTCAATTACAGGCGTGCAATCAACGATTACACGCCTGTAACGATAGTCTTTTGCGTATTCATGCGGCGGGTTGAAGGTACGACGCGTGTATCCGCGCCCCTAACGTGGCTAGTCCCTGTCGCCATCGTCGCGCTTTGCGTCGCGCTCGGCTGTTCGCGCGTCGAAGCGTTGCTGTTGTTCCGGCGTGAGCAGGGCGCGGATGCGCGCGCGCGCGTTCTGGCGGATGAGGTCGTAGCGCGGTCGCGCCTCGGCCCTGAGCGCGCGGTAATCGTTGCGTGTCTGGTCGAGAATCGCGCGGATGTCGGCGGCTTGTTGGTCGCTCAGGTCGAGGTCGCGCTTCATGTTGTCGAAGACATCATCCCTATCGTGGTGCGCGCGCCCCTCCGCTTGCTGGCCGCCGCCTCCGCGCAGGCGATACGCGCTGTCGAGAGA
>JBAVPI010000601.1:0-2752 GCA_049692915.1 Pyrinomonadaceae bacterium | reverse complement strand
GATGATGGCTGCCCCAACCGTGATCCGAGCCGACGCCCGCGCCCGAACCGGCGGGCTGAAACGTGCGCCCGAAGTCCGACAGCGTGAAACTCGTCACGTTATTGGCAACTCCCAACTCAACCGTCGCATTATAAAAAGCATTCATCGCCTGACTGACTTGGATGAGCAAACCGTCCTGACTACCTGCCGAGCGCTGGCTGCTGTGCGAGTCGAAGCCGCCGAGCGAGACGAAGAAAATTTGCCGCTTCATGTTGATGCCCGCCGTCTGGTCATTGCTGGCCTTGATGAGACGTGCGACCTGCAACAGTTGGCGTCCGAGCGAGGTGTTGGGAAAGAGGGTAATGATGGTCGGGCTGACGGTGGCGAGCGCGGCCCCTGTTTGCAGCGAACTCGAACGAGTATCGCTGGCGACCTTGACGAGTCGCGCGCCGAGGTCGAGCGACCTGATCTGATCGAAGGCGGCGCGTCGCGAAGCGATCTCGCTCGACGTGCCGGTCATCGTTAAGGGAAGCACAGTGCTTAAAGAAGTGTTCGAATCGTTGATGGCGAGCGGTCGGGTGTTGAGGCCGGTGACAAAGACGTTGACGCCCGCGATGGAGATGATCTGCGGGAAAGTCGCCGCGCCGTTCAAGCCCGCCGCGCGGTCTGCCGCACGCCCGCCCCAACCCGTCTGGCTGCTGGTGTCGGCTGCCGAGGTCAGCCACTCGCCGACCTGATCCGAGTGCGAGAAAAGCTGGAGCGGCCTTTTGCCCGTGCCACTCTGATAAGTGGCGCGCGACAAAGGTTCGACGAGCGGGCCGACGTTGCACACAGCCGCGAGCTTGCCCTGTGTGAAGAGCGACTGTAGCTCCGGCATGTTGGGGTGAAAGCCGTATGAGCCGCCGCTCGCGGGCGCGACCGGCAACAGGCTCGCCTGCGTTAAGGCGAGGCCCGCAGGGTTGCGCACGTTCGAGTAGCCGGTCGTCGTACTGCCCGCAGGCCCGTTGTACTGGTCGAGCGAGACGATCATGTTGTTGCCGTCGTTGCCGCCGTTGAGGAAGATGCAGACGAGCGCGCGGTAGTCCGTCGCCGCCGCTTCCTGCGCGAGCGCGCCGACGAGGCCG
Source organism: Pyrinomonadaceae bacterium (assembly GCA_049692915.1). Taxonomy (GTDB): domain Bacteria; phylum Acidobacteriota; class Blastocatellia; order Pyrinomonadales; family Pyrinomonadaceae; genus JAIVJG01. The sequence goes on along the minus strand of JBAVPI010000601.1, from coordinate 1,649 downwards.
AAGTTTTCGATGGTCGAAGCCATCGCCATGCCGCCGAGGGCGCAGGCCGTGGTGCGGAGAAAGTCTCTGCGTGTGGATGACATTGTTTTTATCTCTGAATTTCGTACTGCGAAGAAGTCGCGACGAGATAGACAGCCGCCTGCGCACGCTTGCGCGCGAAACTCCCGTCCGTGACGGGGATGCTCGAAACGGCGTTGATGACGGCGGTGCGCATCTGCGCCGACATCGTGCCGTGCATCAGCAGTGCGTTGAGCGCGTCCGCAAGTTGCGTTGGATTGGAAGCCATCCCTTCAAGATTCAGGGTCGCGTCCGCGAGGTCGAGCGACGTGCCGCGCGGCCTGTCCGTGCTCGTCGTCGAGACGGTCACGCCCGTATAGACGATGGAATTGACGAAGTTCGCGCGACGAAGCGTAGTCGAGGTCGAAAGGATGCCGAAGGCGGGGCCGAGCAGCTTCGTGCCGGGCACTTCGTACTCCGGCTGGTAATAGCTGAAGACCGTCGCTGGCAAAAAGACGGGCTGGTCGAGCGTATTCGGAAAGTCGGTCGTTGACCTGCCCGACAGCACGCCGTCGCTCGCCGTCGTCTTGTCGAAGGACTTGGCGTTGAAGGCGCGCAGCACGTTGTTGATGTACTGCACAGGCTCGCGCAGCTTTCCGTAATTCGGGTCGGTCTTAACATCGCCACGGGCTTCCGGGTCGAGCAGAACGGCGGTCACGACGGCCTTCATGTTGCCGCGCGCGCCCGTGCAGTTGTCCGGATAGAAGCCGCTGCAATCGTTATTGAAGACGGCGGCCACGCGCCCGACATACGCGGGCGAGGGATTGCTCGTGACGAGGTGCTGAATGAGTTGCTTGCCGACGAAGGGGCCGACGTTCGGGTGGTTGAAAATGTTGTCGAGCGCGGCGGTCAAATCCTGTTGCGCGGTCTGCCCGGCGGGCAGGGTGACGCCGCTCAAGAGCGTCTTCGCCGTCGTATCGTGGTTGGTCGCGGAACGCGGCACCATCGGGTCGCGGTAGTTGGTGATGCCGTTGCCGATGGCGGTCGAAAAATTCCAGCCCGTGAAAACTTTGGTGAAATTGACGACCGTGTTCTGATCGTAAGACGGCAGCGGCTTGCCCTGCGCGTCGAGCCGGGGCGTGCCGTCAGTGTTCAACTCGTTCACGCCGATGGAGAAGAGTTGCAGAATCTCGCGCGCGAAGTTTTCGTTCTGGCTCGTCCTCGTGCTCAGGCGCATGTCCAGATATTCGCCCATCGCGGGGTTGAGCGTGATGTCGTTCAGAAGCGTGCGGTAGTTGCCGAAGGCGTTGCGGTCGAGCGCCTGTAGATACACGGTCATCCAACTGGGGCGGCTAATCTCTCGACCGGAGACGACGTGTATCTGGTGAAGCGCCCACGCCACGCGCTGCCGCAATTGATCCTGCCCCGTCAGCGCGTTCGTGAAGAACGTTTTCTGAATCGGGTACAGCGTGAACTTGTCTCTGCCGCATTCCTGCGGACTGCCCGCGGGGCATTCCTGCGTCTGGTCGTCGAGCGGAAACGTCAAATTGGGATAGCCCGTCGAGGGCGCGTTGAGTTGCTCGTTGAGATATGCGCGCAAGCCCATGCCCTGCACGCGCGCGACTTCGGCGTTCGTCGGCCCCCACGAAGCC
>JBAVPI010000600.1:0-5661 GCA_049692915.1 Pyrinomonadaceae bacterium | reverse complement strand
AAAATAAACTCTTAACGAGTGTGCGCCTCTCTTTTTGGCTACTCAAACAGGGTAAGCATTAGATGCATCAATCAAGATACGGTTGCTCAACCTGTAGAGTGGCGACTCGCATCCTTGCGCCAAAAGTGACGGCAAGGATTTTCATCCAACTGCGGACGAAATAGCCGCTCTCTCTCACAACAACTCTTGAAAGAGAAGCGGCTCAACCAGACGCGCTTTATATTTGGAATGTCAACCGCCGTGTTTCAGGCGAAATGGGATTATAGAGATTCTTCAGACTTTGTCAACAGGCCGACGCATTATTTTCAAAAGCTATTTATCATCCCTCCACTCCGGGCCGGGACATTAGCTGCGGTCAGTTGCTTAAACGTTTTTCGCCACCCTGTATTCGCGTTATTCAAAGAGGGAGATCAACGATAAAATGCGTGCCTTTTTGCGGGGCGCTTTCCGCATGGATAGTGCCGCCGTGCTGTTCGACGATCTGTTTTGCGATTGCCAGTCCCAGACCCGTGCCGCGTTTTTTTGTCGTGAAGAACGGCTCGAAAATGCGCGCGCGTGTGGCTTCGTCCATGCCGCTGCCCTGATCAACGATGGTGATTCGCGCGAATTGAGCGGGCGTATTCGCGTCGCCCCGTCGGCGCGTACCGCCTGAGACCTTTTCCGTTGTAATTGTAATCGGCGTATTTTTGGGACTGGCATCAATGGCGTTCGCAAAGAGGTTGACGAAAACCTGCCTCAACTGGTCGGCGTCCCACTGCGCATGAAGCCGTTCGTCCACGAAATTCTTTTCGACGGGAGTAGCCTTGTCGCTAACTTTCTCGGCCACGAGGTCGAGGCTCGCATCGAGTAATTCGTGCAGATCAACATCTGACAGCGTGAGCCGCCTGAGACGTGAGAATTGCGTCACGTCAACGGTCAGCTTACTCAAGTGCTCAATGCCGCGCTCGACCAAATCAATAGTAGTGATGGCCTCCTGATCCACGGTCATGTCGCGCAGCATGGCGACGCCGAGGCGGATGCTGCCCAGAGGGTTTTTAATCTCGTGCGCCACTTGAGCCGCGGCCTTGCCGACAGCCGCCAGTGATTCCTGACGACGGAGTTCATGCTCCGCCTCGGCAGCCTCCGTGACATCCACGAGCGCCAGCAGTTGACCCGTCGCCCCGTCAATCTCAAGGGGCGACGTATAAACATCGAAGGCGCGTTCTTTGCCCGTCCCATTTGACGGCAGTCGCCATCGTCCGTGGTAGGCGGGGCGCTCGCGATGATTCGCCGTGGCCGCCGCCAGCATCTTGATTGCTTCAGGAGCGGCGGACGTTTCGTGTAAGGCCGCACCGATTCGCGTTTCGGGAAAGACCTCGAAGAAGGCTGCGTTGGCGCTGCGGATGTGGTCTTCGCGGTCAACGGCGGCGATGGCGCTGACCATGCCTTCGAGCATCTGCGCGCTGAACTGACGTTCGCGGCGCAGGGCGTCGAAGCTGCGCCTGAGTTGTCGCAGGCGACGCATGACTTCGAGCAGCGAAGCGACGGCGACGACGAGACCCGTGAGGGCTGCCACCCAAGTGAGAAATCTGATTTCACTCTGCGCTTTTTCGAGCGCGTCATAACGTTGCGCTTCGATCTCCGTCCGCTCGCCGCTCACTTCGTCGGACAAGTCTTTAAGCTTGCCGTCAACGTCGCGGTACGCCGCGAATCCGTCGAGCGAGTAGCGGTTCAAATCTTTCGTGACGGCGATGTAGTTTTCGATGTCGTGGCGGATGACGAGTTTTTTATCGGCCTGCTTGAGCGGCAACTGGTCGTAGAGCGGAAGCAGATTTTCGACGGCGCTCCGCTCCGTGCGCAGGCGCAGATCAACCGGCGGCAGAAGCACTCCGCGCGTGCCCGCTTCGATCTGTGCACGGATGCGCGCTTCGGTGTTCAAACGGTCGAGGGCGAGACGCAGGTTGAGCAGACGATTCGTGATTTCGGAAAGTCGTCGTTCGTCGCCGCGCGCGCGGCTACTGATGGTCTGTAGTTTCCCGACGCTCAGAGTGCCCAGCCCGAAGACGAGTCCGATGAGCAGCGTGAAACCGACGAGCAGGGGCAGAAGCGCCTGCCAGAGCGCGGCGCGCGCGACGTGATCGCCGCCGTGAGACTTCCTCTCTTTAAGAGCGAGTTCTTCTTCTTCAGCCGTGTTGATGCGGCTGTAGATAACGCGCCCGCCTGTTTTATCTTCTGCGTCCGGCATTCGACTGATGAAAACTCCGGCCTTCGATTGTTAATTCTTCACTTCCCGTTGACTCTTACTTTTTCACTTCCATCCAGTTGTCCCCGGCCCCGACCTCGACCTCGAGCGGTACGTCTAATTCGACCGCCGTCTCCATCTCTCGCTTGAGAATCGCCGCGACCTTTTCCGCCTCCGCCTTCGGCGCTTCAATGAGCAGTTCGTCGTGCACCTGCATCACCATCCGCGCGGTGAGACGTTCGCGCCGGAGCGCCTCGTCAACCTTGAGCATGGCGATCTTGACGATGTCGCTGGCCGTGCCTTGAATCGGCATGTTGATGGCCTCGCGTTCGGCGCGCGCACGTACCTGTCCGTTGCGGTCGTTGACGGCGGGGACGGGACGGATGCGCCCGTAGATGGAGCGCACGATGCCCGCCTCTCGCGCCTGCACGGGCACTTCGTCCATGAAGCGACGGACGCCCGTGTAGGTCGCGTAAAAATCGTCTATCACCTGTCGCGCTTCTTTACGCGAAATGCCGACGCGCTGCGACAGGCCGAACGGCTCGACGGCGTAGGCGATGGCAAAGTTGACGATTTTGGCGAAGCGTCGCTTCTCTTTTAACTCTTCTTTCGTCTTCGCCTTGAAGACGAGACGGGCCGTGCGCTCGTGAATGTCTTCGCCCTTCTGGAAGGCGTCGAGCATCTGCTCGTCGCGCGTGATATGCGCCAGCAGGCGCAGTTCGAGTTGCGAATAATCCGCGGCGACAAAGACGTTGCCTTCGTCGGGAATGAAAGCGCGCCGGATGCGTCGTCCCAACTCCGTGCGAATCGGAATGTTCTGCAAATTCGGCTCGGACGAAGAGAGCCGCCCCGTCGCCGTGACGGCCTGATTAAGTTGGCTGTGGATGCGCCCGTCCGAGCCGAGGAGTTTCGGCAACGCGTCGGTATAGACGCTCTTTAGTTTATCAAGTTCGCGATACTCGATAATCAGTCGCGGCAACTCGTACTGTTGCGCCAGATCGTCGAGCACGGCGCGGCTCGTCGAGACTTGGCCCGTGGAAGTCTTGCGCCCCTTGCTGATGTTCAACTCTTCCAGCACTTCGCCGACCTGCTTGGGCGAGTTGATTTTGAATTCGCGACCCGCGACCTCGTAAATGCGCTCGGTGAGCTTCGACAACTCCGCGCCGAAGAGCGCCGACAAGCCGCCGAGCACGCCCGTGTCCACGCGCAGCCCCGCGTTCTCCATCCGGCAGAGCAGCGGCGCGAGCGGCAACTCGATGTCGGTGTAGATCGCTTCCAACCCCTGTTCGAGCAGACGACCATGCAGCACGTCGGCGACCTGCGTGGTGAAATCCGCGGTCTCTGCGGTGCGCCATCCCTCGTCCGTCCAGTTGTCGTCGGGACGCTCCGTCCACCCGTCCGCGCCGACGGCCTCGCGCGCGAGGTCGCCGAGGTCATACCGGCTGCGCACGGGGTCGAGCAGGTAGGCGGCCAGCAGCGTGTCGTCCGTCACGCCTTCAAGTTCAAGGTCGAGCGGCATAAACAGTGCCGTCGCGCGTTTGAGGTCGTGCACAGATTTCTGGAGCAGCCCGTTCGTGAGCACGTCGCGAAGCATCGCCACCGCCCCCTCGCGCCCGCCCTCGAAATCGTCGAAGTTGATGAAGTGGGACGTGTGCGGAGCGTAAGAGATGGCGACGCCCGTGGGCAGTTGTTGTTCGCGGACTGAAGCTTGCTGCCCCGCGCCGGCGGGCGTCGAGTCGGCGACGGAAAAACTCCAGTGCTCAACGTCCCAGAGCTTGCGCACAATCTTCTCAAGCTCTTCGGGTGTGCGGACGCGCCGGTAATTTTTGGCGACGCTGCCTTCGACTTCGGACGCCGCGTCGGCGAACTCGCGCGTCAGCGTTTGAAATTCGAGTTCGCGGAAAAGCTTGTAGGCGTCGGCGCGTTTAGGCGTTTGCGCGCGAAGTTGGTCGAGGTCGAGTTGGACGTTGACATCAATTTTGATCGTCGCCAGTTCCTTCGATTGCAGAATCAACTCGCGGTTGTCGCGCAGCGATTCGCGATACGTTTTGCGCTTGACCTCTTCCCAATGATCGAGCGCGTTCTCTATCGAACCGAACTCCTTGATGATCTCGACCGCGCCCTTCGGGCCGATGCCGGGCGCGCCGGGAATGTTGTCAACCGAGTCGCCCATCAATCCCAGCAGGTCTATGATCTGCGACGGCGGGACGCCGAACTTCGCTTCGACCCAAGCCTCGTCGCACCACTCGACGGGCGGCACGGGTTCCTTGCGCTTGACGTTCTGCGAGTTCTGACGCATACAGACGACGAGCGGGTCGCGCACAAGCTGCGTCATGTCTTTGTCGTTCGAGACGATGACGGCCTGCAAGCCTCTCTCGGCGGTTTGCATGGCGAGCGTGCCGATCACGTCGTCGGCCTCGAAGCCGGGCGCGTTGATAATCGGTATCTGATACGCTTCGCAGACACGCATGATGTAGGGAATCTGCGACTTCAACTCGTCCGGCATGTCGGGGCGATTGGCTTTGTAGTCGGCGGACATTTCGTGTCGAAAAGTAGGCACTTCCGACTCGAAGATGGCGGCAATGTAGTGCGGCTGCTCGTCTGCGAGAAGCTTCCTCAGCATGTTCGTGAAGACGAAGACGGCCTGCGTGACCTGTCCGCGACTGTTCGTCAGCGGCTCGGTGCGTGCACCCATCGGGGCAAAGAAGGCGCGAAAGATGTGCGAGAACGAGTCAATCAGGAAGACCCGCTCGGTCGGCTCGGAAAGCTTCGTGGATTTTTTCGACGGCATGTTGTTTCGATGATATGTAAAGCGGTGGCGGGTGACAAGTATGAAGTGAGAGGCACGCGCTGCCGGACGCGAAAGTTTCTTCGTGTGGCACGAGTGCCGCAGTCGCGCTGCCACTCTGTTGCCGGCAGACCACAGCGACATCGCATCGCGCGACGTGTCCCCGCTTAATCTAAAGACGCTTTGCGCCGACGTATCAGCGGCACGGGCTTTGCACCTCTAAAGAATGATCGAAACATCAAGGGCGCATTGTCTTGCGCTCAGAATATAAAAAGGTGCAACACACCATTTGATTAAACAGACGACCATCGCCGCGCCCATCGAGACGAGCGGACTCGGACTGCACACGGCGGTTCAAGTACACCTGCGCCTGCGCCCCGCGCCGCCCGACACCGGCTACATTTTCGTCCGCACGGATTTGGACGACTTCGAGTTGCCGGCCACGGTCGAGTGCATTGCCCATTGCAGCTACGCGACGACGCTCATGCACACGGGCGTGATGCTCTCGACGGTCGAGCATCTGCTGTCGGCCCTGCGCGGCCTCGGCGTGGACAATGCTTACATCGAAGTTGACAACCTTGAGTTGCCGATCATGGACGGCTCGGCGAATGTGTTTACCGAACTCATCAATCGCGCGGGAGTCGTCGAGCAG